>NZ_JBEPMO010000005.1:0-186278 GCF_040545805.1 Moheibacter stercoris | reverse complement strand
CAGGGTTAATCATGTTAGCGAAGCTTTATGCTTAATGGGTTTGTCTAACTTAGTCTGCTGCTTGGTTCTTTTTTATAGTTCTTATAGGTATTAAATTTAGCATTTACAAACATAGGATGGGTTTGGCGCAATGGCGGGTTAAGTGATAATTGAAATTTTCAGCTTTCTATGTCGCAAAAAGCCAATTACATTGACTTTTTTTCTTAAATTTATTCAATGAATTGGCTTTTGCTTACCGTGCCGCTAAATTGAAACTTTGCGCTTCAATTTCCGCCACTGACGCCAAGCCCCGAAACGTTATCGGCAATTTCATAAAAATGCACATAAAACAAAACGACTTTGTAATTGAACTATTTCCTGACAATTTATTTGAAGAAAATTCTTCGGATAATATAAATTGTTACCAAAATATTTATGTGCATAATTCAGAATATCAGTCTTCAACAAAAATTGGAATTAAAATTTTTAAAAATCATCTTGAAATTAAATCTGCAATAATTATTTCAGAAGGAGGAGCAACAGGAATTTATGAAAATTCTTTCGTTTTAAACGATGATGAGATTTTAATTTGTTGTGGTTGCACGATTTTTTGTCTTTCAATTCCAAATTTAGAACTTGTATGGAAAACAAAAGCTGATGAAATTTCTTGCATAGAAATATTGAAACATAAAGAAAATTATATTATTCACGGTGAATTAGAAATATCAAAACTAAATTCAAACGGAGAAATATTGTGGTCAAATTCTGGTGCAGATATTTTCGTAACCCTAAATGATGAAAACAACTTAATTCTTTCCGACAAATATTTAACTGTAAAAGATTTTGAAAACAGAACATATAAGTTTTCATATTCTGGAGAAAACTTGACGGATATGAATCAATTTAAAAAATAAAGAAACTGCCGATAACATCGGCTTGGCAAAATGCGGGGTTAAGTGCTAAATTGAACATCTCGCTTATTTATCCGCAAAAGCTGTTTTGCTTTTGTTTTTTTATTAAATTTACCAAAAGCCACAGCTTTTGCTTCGTTCGGTTCTGAATTGAACTTTCGCTCAATTCAAGCCCGCACTTCGCCAAGCCGCGGCCCGTTGTGGGCAATTTTATGACACCAAATCTGCTAATAAAAAAAACAATAACTATTTGAATGGATAGACAAACCAAACTGATTGTATTCCTTTTCTGCATAATAAAACTTGTCCTTCATTTAGTTGCTGACTATAATTCAGGATTTCAGGGAGATGAGTTACTGCATATTGAAACAGGAAATCATCTTGCTTTTGGTTATATGGAATTTCCGCCATTGATTGGTTGGATTGCGTTTATTCAGAACTTATTCCAATCGCAATCCGTTTTTATTCATCATATTTTTCCACATATCGCCACTATTCTGATTTTTATTTTTGTTTCAAAAACAGTAGTGGCATTAGGAGGAAAATCGAAAGCCGTATTTTTAGTTTTGTTATGCTTACTTCCTGTAATGGGACGTTCACAGCAACTTTTTCAACCTGTCGTTTTCAGTCAATTGTTTTGGATAATGGGTTTTTATTACCTTACAAAATATGCAAAATTCTTAGACAAAAAGTATTTGTGGTGTCTTACAATTACCGTTGCATTAGGTTTCTTAACAAAATATGATGCTGTATTTTTCATTTTCGGATTGTCTGCATTATTATTTTTCAGGCAAACCAGAGAAGCCTTGATAAAACACAAATTTTGGTGGAATATAATTGCCTTTATTATGATTGTCAGCCCCAATATTTTATGGCAATATTCAAATGACTTTCCTGTACTAAAAATGTTTTCCAGACTATATGAAACACAATTAGATAAAATCTCTACAGTTAAAGTCTTGTCAGGCTTGATAATGTCGTTAAATCCATTGACATTATTAATTTCTATTCCTGCCGTCATCGCTTTGTTTCATAAAAATTTTAAGCCATATAGAATATTGTCGCTTTCGATAGTATTATCCGTTTTATTTTTGGCATTCAGCAAAGGGAAAGGTTATTATTTCTATCCAATTGTACTAACTGTCCTACCTTTTGGAGGTGTCTTTTGGGAAAATATAATCCTAAAAAAGAGAAAGTGGATTATTTATCCTGTTAGTTTACTATTGATTGTTTCGGGACTCTTTCTTCTTCCTTTTTCTCTACCAATAACTTCATTAGAAAGCTACCTAAACAATGAATATCAATATGAGAAAAAAGAGGTTAAAGGTGGACAATATGCCATAAAAGAAGAACGCTATTCAAAAACCAAATGGGAAGAAACTCTTTCCGAACTGAAAACAGTTTATAACAGTTTACCTAAAAATGAACAGAAAAACTGCCTGATTTGGGGTAAACACTATGGACAAGCCGGAGCTATTACTTTATTGGGAAAGAATTACGGCTTACCCGAAACCTTTTCTTTGCACGGAAGTTTTTACCTTTGGCTACCAAACGGGAACATACCTGAAACAATAATCGCCATTCGATATAGCGATGAGAATGGTTCTGATTTTTTTGAACCTTATTTTGAAGAAGTTAAGCCTATCAAAAGCATTTACAATCCTTATGCAGACGAAGAAGAGCAAGTTCGGCAAACTATCTTCATTTGTCATAAACCTAAACAAGATTTTGATACACTGAAAAGAATATTTGCGGACAGAATATTTGAATAAAAACTGCCCACAACATGAGTTTAGCGCAATGGCGGGTTAAGTGATTATTGAAAGTTTCAGCTTTCTATATCACAAAAAGTCAATTTCATTGGCTTTTTTGTATAAATTAGCAAATAGAAATTGGCTTTTGCTTACCGTGTCGCTAAATTGATCCCGAAGTGTCGGGACGCTTCAATTTGACTTTGTCGAACTGACGTTTCCGCCACTGCGCCAAGCCCCAAAACGTTGTAGGTAATTTTTACGAACCAAGAAACTTAATGAAAATTATTCAAAATCAGTATCACACCAAAGAAACTTTCTATTTTGCTATAACTAGAATGTTAGAAAGAGCGTCTTATTATGGCTTCAGAACACTAGTAGTTCTTTATATGGTGGGAGACACTAAAAATGGAAAGAAGCGAAGCAATGAGCATTTATGGCTGGTTTACAGCATTATTAGTGTTTTCTCAAATCTTAGGCGCAGTTTTAGGAGACTTACTAATTGGAAATAAAAAGTCCATAATTTTGGGTGGTGGCTTACAAGCGATAGGAATTTTATGCTTGTGTTTCCCCTCAAAAGTTGGGCTTTATTTAGGTCTATCCATCCTTGTATTGGGAAGTGGATTATATACTCCCAACCTATTGTCAAACTTTGGAAAGCTTTATTTGAAGAAGGAAAAATTATTAGATTCAGGATTCACTATTTTTCATCTAACCACTAACATTGGGTCATTTTTTGGCATTCTACTCATTGGATATGTTGGAGATAGATTCGGCTTTCAAATTGGATTTATCCTTGCGGGTCTATTGATGTTGCTTTCCTTAATTCCTATTTTACTTTCGAAAGAAAAATTAATTGAACCAACAGAAATTCATCCAATTAGATTCAATAGAAGAATTATCAATATCGGATTTGCTTTTTTATTAGTTGGATTATTTTGGGCCCTGTTAAATTTTTCTTATCCGCGAATTTCTGACTTACAAATACAATTCAAAGAACTAACGAGTTCCATTTTTCCAGATTATTTTTGGCAAACAGCTAACAGTATTTTCATTTTTCCAATTTGTATAATGGCCTTTTTGGTATGGAATAAATTTTATTCCAATCAGTTCTTCAAAATTATGCTTGGATTCATTTTTGGAGCATTTTCTTTTGGATTACTTCTTCTAATTCCAGAGGTTCCAGCCCAACAGCAAATTGTTCTGTTTATTAGTTCCCTCCTATTTTTTGGAATTGCCGAAATTCACATTGCTCCAATTATTCATTCAATTTTAACCCAATATTCAAATCCAAAATATTTGGCGATTATGATGAGTTTAATCTTCTTGCCAACAAGTTTGTTTAGATTTTGTTTTGGGTTACTAGATGATAAAATATACGAAACGCCATCGCTTGAGCTTTACTTAGGATTTATAGGAATGGCAACGATTGGAATTTTATTATTGGGGATAATCGTTTGGTCCAAAAAACTTCCTTCGACAAAACTTTTCCAAAAGCCTGAATAATTCTTAAAGAAAATTAAAGAATGCTTTTTAAAACAGAATTCCATTGGTCTTATAGCAATTCTGCGCACCTTAAAATTGAATTCATAAACTTTTTCTTAAATTTATTCAATGAATTGGCTTTTGTCAACCGTTTCAGCTAGTCCCAAATCCTTAGTTTAAAAAGTATGAATAAGATTCTTCAATCCTTCATTTTAATTTTGATATTATCTTGTTCTCAAAAAAAAGAAACGAAAATTATCGATTATGGAGAATTTCAAATAGAAGTTCCAAATAATTGGAAGAAATTAAAATTAAAAGGAATCGATAGTAAAATCGGAGGTTTAGTCACATCAAATCATGATACTTTGATGTTTGATTTTGGAAGATTTTCAAATGAATTAGACGTTTATGCGGAAATAAGAGATAGTATTTTTTTGTCATTTCTGGCTAAAGAAAAAACTCCAGAATTAATAGAAAAACACATAATACAACTATACGATTCTATAAAATTAGATTCATTTTCTAAATACAATGTTGAATTTAAACTAATTGACAATAAAAAGGCTAAAATTATAAGTCCTAATACTAATTATAATGGTACAACAGGAATTTATATTGAATATGCAGATAAAAATGATTCATCTATAAGTTTTAATTTTTACGGAATTATTAAGAATAAATTCATTCAGCAACAATTCGTAAAATCCTTGCATACATTAAAATTTAAGGACAAATAATAAAATATATACTTACAAAAATACCCAGGATTACTCCTATTTCAATCTTGTAGAAGTTTAATCCCATCCCTATTTTATGGAATTTTCAAAAGATAACTGTAGTTTCATTGATTTTCATTAACTTTCCTTATAAACATGGAAATCTATCGCTATCCCCATATGAGAAGTGAAAAATATCTATTAAACTGTTTTGTAAAAACAATATCAAATATATTGTAACAATAAATGTCACTTTTTTTTATTAATAATTATGGCAGACATTTCTCAAATACTAAACACGCTTAACACTTCGCCAAGTGTTGAATTGTTGCGTTTGAGAAATCGAGAAATGATTATTGAGTTTTTAGTAAATACATTCAATCAGCAATCTGTTATATCATCAGAAAATATACACGTTCAATTATCGGATTTCTTGGAATACAAGCAAGTTGAAAATGACGAAGACAGTGAAATAAATCCGTTTGACACTTACGAGGATAAGGCTAAAAAGTATATTCTACATTGGACAAACAGAGGTTTCTTAACCAATTATCCTGACGAACAAGGTGAAGTATTCTATGAACTTTCTGTACATTCAAGCAAAGTTATTGATTGGTTGGCGAGCTTGAAAAAAGAGGAATTTGTTGGTACGGAATCGAAATTCAATAACATTTTCAATCAGTTAAAAGAGTTGGTTGAATTTACCAATGAGGATACCGAAAAGCGTATCCAATTATTGGAAGAAAAGAAATTGGAAATCGAACAACAAATTCAACGAATAAAGGTTGGAGAAGATGTAAAAGTGTTTGAGGAGTTTGAAATCGTTCCGCGTTTTAACCAGCTTAATCAATCAGCAAAAGAACTGTTGTCCGATTTTAAAGAGGTTGAGGACAATTTCAAAGAAATCACAAAAGGCATTTATCAAAAACATTCAGACGGAAGTTTGACAAAGAGCGATATTTTGGCGTTTACGTTCGATGCTCTTGATGAACTGAAAGACAGTCAGCAAGGAAAAAGTTTTTATGCTTTTTGGTCGTTTATTCTCAATCCTGATTTGCAAAATAAATGGGAAAGTCTGACCAAAGAATTGTATCAGACTTTAGAAGAAAAATCCATTCCTGTAAACGATTCATTTCTGAAAGGAATGAAAAATCATTTGTATAATTCGGGCAGAAAAGTGTATAAAGCTAATGATAAAATGGCTGAAAAATTAAGCCGAATTATTCGTGAAAATGAAAGTTCAAATTCGGAAGCAACGAAAAAGATTATCCAAGAAATCAAGAAACAGCTTGTAGAAATCAGTAAAATAAAGAAGAAACCCGAAATTTCATTTGAATTGGAAACCAATATTGAAATCAATATTCCTTTTGAACGAAAACTGACGACCGAACAAAGCGAAACAGTTACTTACACGAATAAACCAATCATTGCAGATGATGATATTACTTCATCAGAACATCTTGGGAAATTGTTTTCACAATCAAACATTGATAAGAATTTGTTGCGAAAAAGAATCAAAGAAATTTTGCAAGAAAAATCACAAACTACAATTCTTGATGTAATTGAAAATTACGGTGGACTTGAAAAAGGATTGCCCGAATTGTTTGGTTATATCGGCATTGTAAAGGAGTTTAAACACACTATCAGTCTTGATAAAACGCAAAATATCGTGTTTGATATGGAGAACGGAAAACAAATCAAAGTCCCTGAAATAATTTTGACCAAATGAGCCATTTAGAACAAAATATTACACCATACAGCAAAGCAATTGTACGATTGCTGAAATCGACTGTTGAGCGAACCTCAAATGTGTGGGAAGATGTAATCAATTATCAACACGAGATACAGGAATACATTGGTCAAATTGGCTTGGAACTCATTGTGAAAAAAGATGAAGGATTTGCTTTTGTAAAACAATTGGAAGACAACGAAGGTAATACGCTTGGATTGGTAACAAGGCGACAAATCGGTTTTGAAACTTCAATCGTTCTTGTGGTGTTACGACAAAGTTTAGAAGAATTTGATAGCAACCCAACACAATTGGCAACTGAAAAATTCATTACGGATTCAGAAATCAAAGATGAGTTAGAACTCTTTTTGCAAGAGGGATATAATAAATTGAAGTTTCAAAAGAAATTAAGCGAGTACATAGGAAATGCTGAAAAGTTGGGTTATTTGAAAGAAATTAGCAAAAAAGACAACGAAACGAAATACCAAATCCACCGCATTATTAAGGAAAAAATAACACTGGATATATTACAGGATTTTCAAAATAAACTGAAAGAATATGTTGAGTCTGTTTAGTACAAGTTCCGACAAAGCAGGTTTCAGACTTCAATATATGGAAGTTTTTAACTGGGGAACTTTTGATAAAAATGTTTTTAGGATAAACCCGCAAGGCAATAATTCGTTATTGACTGGTGCAAATGCTTCTGGGAAAAGCACTTACATTGATGCTTTACTGACCTTGATTGTTCCTGCGAAAAAAGATAGATTCTATAATCAATCATCGGGTGTTGAGAAAAAAGGCGACCGTACAGAAGAAACTTACGTTTTAGGACATTACGGTAATATCCAAGAAGAAGGAAAAATTTCTTCTTCCACTCAAAAACTGCGTACAACAAATGACTATTCTGTAATCTTAGCTCATTTTGAAAATACCGACCAAAAGCAAATTACTTTGTTTCAAGTCCGATGGTTTTCAAATAACGAATTGAGAAGACAATTTGGAATTGCACACGTTCCACTTGAAGTAAAAAAGGATTTTGCTGATTTTGATTCCAAAGGTTTATGGAAAAGAAGATTGGATAAAATGTACAACGCAAACGCTACCAAAAAGAAAGTTGAATTTATAGAAGGTCCAACAGCTTATGCCGAAAGAATGGCAAATCTTTTCGGAATGCGTTCCGCAAAAGCATTGAGTTTATTCAATCAGGTTGTCGGGGTCAAAGTGTTGGAAGATTTGGACGAGTTCATCAGAACCAATATGTTGGAAGAACAAGATGCCGAAGCGGAATTCATCCAACTGAAAGAAAGTTTTTTGACCTTAATGGATGCTAAAACCAATATTGAGAAAGCCAAAGAGCAAATCAAAAAACTTACGCCTATCAACGAAATTGCGATAACACTAACCAATATTAAAACCGATTTATTCCGATTAGAAAATTCAAAAGAAACCGCTGTTTTTTGGTTTGCCAAGAAAGGCGTTGAATTAGGCGAAAAAGAATTGGAAAAATGCAAAGAAGAATTGCAACGATTGGAAGACGAGTTAGCAGAATTGCGGGACAAGGAGGAAAAATTAAAGCAAGATGAAAGAGCAATCTCTATTGCAATTGAAAAAGACGAAGTCGGGAGCAAAATCAAGGATTTAGAAAAGGAAATTAAAAACCTTACAACATTAAAAGACAATAGAAGCAAGAAACTTGACGATTACAACAAAATCGCTCAAAGCATTGAATTAAATACCAATCCAAGCGAAGATACTTTTAACGAAAACAGAGAAAGTGCGAAGCAATTAAAACAAGACACACAACTAAAAATTGATGATGAAAGCGAAAATCTTCGTTGGTTAAAAAATAAAGCAGATGAATTGGAAAAATCAACCGAAGATTTAGTAAAAACGATAAAAACGCTTCAAGAAAACAAAAACAATATTGCTGGTCGTGAGGCAGAAATAAGAGATGAAATTATTACACACATTGGAGCAAATAGAGAAGAAATTCCATTCATCGGTGAATTGATTAAAGTAAAAGATGATGAACAGAATTGGGAATCTTCGATTGAAAAATTATTGCACAATTTCGCATTGCGATTGATTGTTCCGCCAAAGTATTATTCGCAGGTAAACCAATATGTGAACAGTAATAATTTGAAAGGCAGGATTCGTTATGATAAATACGAAGAACAAGATTACCTCAAAAATTTTCAACGTAAAGACATAGGGGAAAAATCCTTGGTCAATAAAATTGACATAAAGCCAAAAACGGTTTATTATGATTGGATTGAAAACTATTTAGAAGCTCAATTCAATTTTACTTGCGTAGATTCTCTTTCAGAATTTGAACGTCATTCCGAAATGGCAATTACACAAAACGGCTTGATAAAATTCAAGAGAGGAAAACACGAAAAAGACGACCGTCCACAAATTTCAAAAAAAGAAAACTATGTTTTAGGTTGGGATAATAAAGAGAAAATCGCTGGTTTAAGGAAAGAGTTAAATAATCTGCAAAATCAACAAACTGAAAACAAAAAAGCGATTACCAGAAAGAATACCGAGATAAAAAACTTAGGTGTTTTGAGAGATAAATGTCAAGATTTGTTTTCTAAGTTTGATAAATATGATGATATAAATTGGCAATCCTATGCGAATGAAATACAGGAAAAGACGGAACAGAAAGAAGCATTAGAAAAAACAAACGACCGAGTTAAAAAGCTACAAGAGCAATTAGGAAAAGTTCAGAAAGACTTAAAACAACTTTCTGAGGTTGATATTTTCAATAAAGGGCAAGATATTTTCAAAAAGAAGCAACAAGTTGAGAATGTTGAAAAGACTATAAAAGACAACAAAGCTATTGTCGAGCCTTTTGACAATGTTGATATATCGACATTTGAAAACCAAAACCCTGATTTGTTGAATATTGAATATGCAAATTTTGAAACAAGTCGAAGAAGATATCAAGATGAAAATTCAAAAGAAACAAAAAAACTTGAAGAGGAAAAAAGAAGAAACGAAAACGAAGTACGAATTAAAATAAACGCTTTCAAACAACCAAATGAAAACATAACAGCTAAATTCAATGATTGGCGTTCTGATGTGAATGCTTTGCCCGATTCAACCAATTTGGAATTTATCAATGAGTATCAAACATTTTTACAAAGACTAGAAAATGACAATCTTCCAAAATTTGAAAAGAAATTCAACGACTATTTGCAAGAAACCATTACCAACAAAGTTGGCGATTTCAGAATGTTCTTTGAAAATTGGTCAGATTCAATCAAAGATAATATCAAGCATTTAAACGAATCTTTAAAAGCTATTGATTTCAAGAACAATCCAAAAACATACATTCAATTGGTTGCACCCAATAAAATCAATGATGAAGTAAAAGAGTTCAAAAATCTACTTGACAAATCAATGCCTAACATTGTAGAAATAGATAGGTCTATTGACGGACGAAAAAACCATTTTTATAATCACATTGAGCCTTTAATTACTAAATTGGATAAAGAAGATTGGCGTAAAAAAGTAATGGACGTTCGTTCGTGGTTTAGTTATAAAGCCGAAGAATTTTATAAAGAAACCAATCAGAAATTCAAAACTTATGAAGCAATGGGACAACTTTCTGGCGGAGAAAAAGCTCAATTGACTTATACAATTTTAGCCTCTGCAATCGCCTATCAATTTGGTTTGACAAAAGAAGGATTACAAAGCAATTCGTTTAGATTTATAGCTATTGATGAAGCATTTAAAGCACAGGACGAAGACAAAGCTCGTTATTTGATTACACTTTGTAAACAGCTTCATTTACAATTATTGGTGGTTACACCAAGCGATAATATTCACATTGTAGAGAATGATATTTCGTTTGTGCATTTTGTAGAACGAAAAGAAGAAAGACATTCTTGGTTGTATGATATGCCGATTGAGCAATTCAAAGAAGAAAAAGCAAATTATTTGAGCCAATGATTACGCCACAAGAAATAAAGAACAAAACTGAAAGAAAATACATTTCTTTTCTTCAATCTTTGGTTGAAAATAAACCATTTGAAAAATTGGTTATTCGTGGAGATAAGTCTTATACGAAATCATCATTGCAAGAGTTTGAAAAAGAAATTCAACAAATCGTTAGCCAATCCAAAGAGAAAAAAGGATTTGGCTACACATTGGAATTTCAGAAAGTAAAAACAAAATCATTAGGCGTACAAGACTTGCCAACTTCTATTTTCTTTGATACTGAAAAAGATTTTTTGAAGTTTTTGGGTAAAGAAAAAGAAGTGGAGTTATTCAAAATAAACGTTGAGAAAATTATCAATGCTTTTCCCGAATTAAAAGAATGGATATTCAAAAATCCAATGAAAGTAATTGCGAATCAAACAGAATGGAAAAGCATTTTGAAAGTATGCGAATACTTCAAACAAAATCCCAAACCCAATTTGTATGTAAGAGAATTACCGATAAAAGTTCACACCAAGTTTGTTGAAAGGAATAAAACAGTAATCAGAGAATTAATTGATTTACTTATTTCAGAACATATCAACATCGAAGAAAAAGAGTTTGAAAAGCGATTTAATCTGAAATTTGCCGAGCCTCAAATCCGCTTTAAATTTCTTGATAAGGAAATCAGCCAAAATTTCTTTTCAGGTATTGACGATATTGCCATTCCTGTCAGCCAATTTGAAAAATTGAATTTACCAGTCCGAAAAGTTTTAGTTGTAGAAAACAAAACAACACTTTATACCACATTGACACTTCCCACAATGGATAAAACGATTGCGATATTCGGGAGCGGATACAGCGTTTACAATCTTAAAAATGTACATTGGTTTGACAACCTTGAATTGCTTTATTGGGGAGACATTGATGTACAAGGTTTTGAAATCTTATCACAATTCAGAGGTTACTTTCCACAGACAAAAAGCGTTTTAATGGATAAACAAACCTTTGACAAGTTTTTTGAAGAGGACAAAGGTACATCGACAAACATTTCAACAAAACTAAACCTGACAAACGAAGAACAACAACTTTACGACATCTTAAAAACAAACAACTGGCGTTTAGAGCAAGAAAAAATTCCATTTGATTATGTGAATGAGTTTTTTTTAAAAATGAAAATGAGCCAGCACTTTTGATAGCACATTTGCATTTTTTCCAACTGCACAAAGCCAAACAAAAATGCAAAAGAGCTACCATTTACCCGCAACCCTAGCGACAGATGAAGAAGGCACCAAATAAAACAAGGGTTTTGCGACATTTGGTTTAACGAAAAAATTAAAAGCTTTGTTCTTATAATAAATATTTAAAACCTTATGTTAATTACGAATCATTTGATGCTAACAAAATTATCTGTCATATTATTTATTGTATTCTCAAATGTAATTTATTCTCAAAATTATGTGTTCAAAGCGAATTGCTATATTGGAGATGAAATACACACAGAAAGAATCGATATGTTAATGTATCAATTGGGGACTGATTTAGAATTTGTTCAAAAGAAGTTTCTGCATTTTCAACCAAGTTATTTTTAATCAAGTAATTCTTACGAAAAAAAACAAAAAAGCCTATAAGTAGAAAATTACTTGATGGTTATTTGACTGAATATTACGACAATAAAAACAGATTAGTAAAATACACATACTCTGAAAAAACAGGTCAGGCTTTTAGTGTTGAAATTAAATATCTTGAAACTGGACAACCCTACAAATTGATAGAATACCTTACAGAAGAACATCATAGTCAAAATGGTATTTTCTCTATACAATATGACATAATTTACAATAAACAAAATGAATGAATACAAATGAAATGTGAGGATGGTTTTGGCTATTTATGTGAATTAACTATATTGTAAAATTTATTAGAAACATATCCAATGGAAAACAACGTTTTAACCCATCCAAAACAAAATAGGAGCAAAACCTTTTTACAAGCTGAATGGAGAAAGTTAGCAATGGCTAATTATGCGGTTGACGAGAAATTACTTGTCCATTATTTACCTCCAAAGACAGAGATAGATTTATGGAATGGCGTATGCTACGTTAGTTTGGTTGGATTTATGTTCAAGGAAACGAAGGTTAAAGGATTTAAAATTCCGTTTCATAAAAATTTCGAAGAAGTAAATCTTAGATTCTATGTTCGATACAAAGAAGGAGGCGAATGGAAACGTGGAGTTGTTTTCATAAAAGAAATTGTACCTAAACTAGCATTGACATTAGTTGCAAATAGGATTTACAAAGAGAAGTATGAAACTATGCCAATGAGGCATCAATGGTTAACTTCCGAAGATACTTTGACTGTAGAATACGAATGGAAAAAAGATCGTTGGAATTCGTTTAGAGTCTATGCCGATAAAAATTCAAGTGTAATGAAAAGTGGTAGCGAAGAGGAATTTATAACAGAACATTATTGGGGCTATACGAAGATTACAAATGAAAAAACATCCGAATACGAAGTCGAGCATCCTAAATGGGAAGTATATAAAGTCAAGGACTATTCAATTGATGTTGATTTTGGCACTATATACGGTCCAGAATTCAATTTTTTATCATTCGAAAAACCAAAATCTGTAATTTTAGCAGAAGGTTCTGAAATAAAAGTAAAACATGGCAAACTGATTTATTAAATCCTAATTAAACCTTATGAAAAACCAGCTCCAACTTGCCAAAAGATTTCGCGAAGTTATTGTAATCGGAACCTGGATTGCCAATACAAATTTTAAAAACGAATTGGAAAATATAGCTCCTACAACAGAAACATTGACGCCATGATAGAACATAGTTATTACCATTTAGGCCAAATTGTTTTAATCAAAAAAGTTTTACAACCTATATCCTAAATATTTTTTTCTTACAAAGTATCCAACTGATTTCGGTTTTTGTTTTCGCTAATTGTCCAGAAAAAACCAATGAAGAAAAATCGATCCATCGATGGTTTTTGTTCCATTCTTTGGTAAAATCCATTTTGATCGGGTGAATGAGCATAAGAATAACCATTGACATTTTGAATTCCCATTGGATTGGAAATCGAGAAATACAAAATCTTCTGCTGATCAATCAAATACGCCCAACTGAGATGAACGTTCTGAAAATTCCTTTGTTTTCCCACTCATAAATTCATTGGAATTTGGATTATGATAAGGTCGTCCCGAAGCAAACTGATAGGTCATACCCAATTGTGAGCGCCACTTCTGAATCCAATATTTCCCCACCAAGGACAAATTATGATTGGCTACAAAACTCGGCTGCGTTTCTTCAGGAAAGTCTTGGTACAAACGTTTCGTATCGATGTACGAATAAGAAACCCAATATTGTACATTTTTGAAATGCGATCCATTGTTTCGCCAAAAGAAATCCAAACCGCGCGCATAGCCGATTCCATTTTGGAAAATCTTTCCTTCCGTTGTATTTCGGATTAAATCTGAATAGTCTTTCTGATAAACCTCCATTCGTACAGTTTGCTTCTCTTTTTGATAGAAATAATTCAATAAATATTGGCGTGATTTCATAAAACCATTGGGTTGATCATAACCCATTTCATCGATCGGAGATTGAAAGAATTCTCCATAAAATGCCGAAATATTATGGTATCGATTGATTTTATAGGCCAATGAAACTCTTGGCGAAACATTCCATTGCTTGACATAATCGGAATATTCTGAACGTATCCCCATTTTCAATCCCCATTTTCTAGCAAAATACCAAGTATGTTCCGCATAAACCGCCCAAAGATTTTCATCTAAATCTGAAACCAAATTCGTTTCAACTTCTTCGTTTTCAATTCCTCTGCCCATATATTCCGAACCCAATTTGACCAAATTTCTCGCATTCAATTTCCAATCCAATTCCATTTTTGCGTTGAATCCCCAATCCTCTTTCAGATAGTCATTTTGCATCTGTTCCACTTCCGTATCAGATTTCGCCACAGAAAATCCAATAAAACCTTCTAGATTCCGATGAAAAGTATGTACATAGGAATTGTTCCAATACAAATTGGTATTCTTCAATTTGAAATCAACCAAATTCTCATAATTGATGTCTTCGTACAAAACACCCAATTTCGAATATTCCGCTGCCATATAGGATTTATACAAACCATTTTTGAATTGATGACGATAAACCGCTTCTCCACTATATCCTTCGGGCGCATGGGTAAATTCATCGCGTGTTTTCAACATCTGCATCGCTGGCCACAAATTATAATAAGCCAAACTCGTTGTTAGCGCATCTTTCTCCCAAGATTTGTTTAAAGCCGCACTTAGTCCCAAAGTCATGATTCCCAAATCCACGCTATTTTCTGTCGGAAAATCTTGGGTTTCCAAACTCAAAATCCCCGACAAAGCTTGACCATACGCAGCTTCGTATCCGCCTGTACTAAAATTGATTCCTTTGAACAAAAAAGGCGAATATCTACCACGCGCAGGTGTATTGGGCGCCGTTTGCGAATAAGGTTGAAAAACACGTAATCGGTCAATAAAAATCGACGTCTCCTCTCCTTCTCCACCTCTGATGAACAAACGACCATCTTCCGAAACATTGTTCGTTCCAGGCAAAGTTTGCATCGCGGCGATGATATCTCCGTCAGATCCTGCCGTCGTTACCACATCCAAAGAACTCATCATCGTTTCGTTGGTATTTCCCACAGCACGCATTGTTCCAGCGGTAAAAACAGCTGTTTCCAATTGGGTTACTTCTTCCAATTCAATTTCAATAGATGCTTTCAAAGGAATTTCTATTACTAGAATTTGACTGGCAAATCCTTCACCTTCTAGTTCCAATTCCCTTTCACCCAATTCTTCCGTTTCAAAAGAAAAATTCCCTTCCGCATCAGTTGTTGTGCCATCGTATGTTCCAACCAAGGTAACATTCACATTTTTGGCAGGACTTCCAGAAGAGCTCGATATTTTGCCAGAAATTAAATTCTGTGACCATATCTAAGAGGAAATTAGGAGAAACAGAAAGGATAAAATATTTTTCATGGATCGAATTTTAGTTCGAAATTCTAGGTTTTCTAATCATTCCAAAAATAAATGTAGATGAATTGACATTTTTCGTGGATGAATTGTTTACAATCGACTAAATATTAATTATTTTATAATCTGAATTGGATTAAATTTGTTACCGAATTCAATGCATTCAAGTATGCCAAAACATTTACTTTTCGTATTTCTTCTTTTCTCTGGAATTTTATGGAGCCAAACCAAAATCATTGTGATGGATGGTTTTATGGAAGATCAACCGCTACAAGATGTTTATGTTCTCAATCAGGACAATCAAGAATTGGGAAAAACCAATTCCAAAGGATTATTTGTAGTTCCCACTGGAGTTAATTTGGTCAAATTGAATTATGATGGCTACGAAGAGAAAAAATTATATGTGTATGGAAAGGATATGGTCGTTCAACTAAAACCGATCACCATTCAACTTAGCTCCACCGAAATAACCAACGACGATTCCGAAGCCCGAAATATCATCCGAAAATCCATTCAGAATCAGAAGAAAAACAGCATTGAAAACCTAAAAACCTATCAATATAAAAGTTATAGCAAATTTTTGGTCACTGCCGCAACCGATTCTATGCCGTACATTTTGTTCCCAAAAAATGAATCGGATTCTAGTTACAATGATGTACGTCGATTATTGGACAAAAGCCATTTGATGTTGGGCGAACGTGCGATGGATCATAAGTTTTCCAATCAATTCGGTGCAAAAAACATCGTCAAAGCAACTCGAATTTCTGGAACGAAAATTCCTTTGTATGAATTCGTTGCCATGCAACCGATTTCACATAGTTTTTCAGATGATAAAATTAATTTCTTCTTTCGTCAATTTGTCAATCCTGTTTCTTTAGCGGGTTTGAACGAATATCGATTTCGAATTTCAGATTATGAAGAATTGGAAGGAAAAGAAATGATCATCGTTTCCTTTTTTCCACAAAAAAGAGTTCAAAACAAACAACAAATCAAAGGAAAAGTTTGGATTGACAAAGAAACTTTTGCTTTAGGGAAATTTTATGCTGAAAACCTTTCAGACAAAAATGTTGCTGAATTAGAGATGGATTGGACGCTATTTGACAACTATTGGTTTCCACAACAACAACGCTATCGCATGGATGGTGGCGAAATTTCATATCCAACGTCCAAAGACACCATTTTGGCAGATGGAACTTTACGAATAGATACCATCCAAAAGAAAGAAAAGGTTTGGTTGCATTTGACAACAAGTTTCAAAGACATTCTTTCTCCTGTTGAGTTTGAACGAAATGAATTCAAAGGATACACCAACGAAATTGACATCAAATCCATGGATCAATCTGACGAAACCTTGGAAGCATACCGCGATAGCATTTTGACCGAAATGGAAAAAAACACCTATATCGCAATCGATTCTATTGGTGAGAAATACAAAATGGACCGAAACATCCGATTGTTGAGAGTCTTGAGTTCTGGCGGAAAATTATCGCTTGGAAATTACGATTTGGACTTGACCAAATTGTTTCACTACAATGATTATGAAGGCTTCCGATTGGGCGTTGGTGGTGGAACGAACTATAAATTCAATGAAAATATTTATTTCAACGGATACGCTGCCTATGGATTCAAAGACAAGGAATTCAAGTTCGGCGGTGGAATTGATTGGTTGGTCAACAAACCTTATTCAGGAAAGATTTTCGCTGAATATGCCAAAGATGTAGAAGCTTCTGGACGAAATCCGATTTTGCTTCAAAACAATTACATTCAGTATTTGAACGATAATTTCACCAATATTTACAACGATTACTTCTACAAATACCAACGCGCAAGTTTTGGCTATCAGCAAGATTTCTGGCAAAATTTCACCTTCCGAATTGCTGGAATTTACCACGAAAAAAAAGCTGGATTTACCTATCAATACCAAGACAATCGATTGGATGAAACCTATTTATCATTTGATACACAATTGGCTCTCCGATGGGCTCCAAAAGACCAAAACGTTCGTACACCTTATGGAAAAGTAACGATCAGCAGCGGAATGCCAGTCTTTTATTTGGCTTTGACACAAGGAGTCAACCTATTCAATGCCGATTATACGCCAACCAAATTGGATTTCACCTATTTGGATTTGTATCGAACTTTTTTCGGACAAACGAATTTCCAATTCCGAGCGGGAGCAAGTTTTGGCGATACCCCAATTTTCAATTTGTATGAAGGAATGGGGAATTCCAAAGGGAAAGATCGAATTTTCAAGAATTTTGGAGTAGCAGGATTGAATAATTTTGAAACCATGGAACCGGGAGAATTCTATTCCGATCGATATCTAATGTTTCATGTGGCGCATAAATTCGCTGGATTCCGATTCTTAAATCAAGAAGTTTTCCCAGAATTCATTTACCGCGGATTGATTGGAGATTTGGAAAACACCATTGATCATCAACACATTTCGTTTAAAACTCCAAAAAATTATTATCAAGAAGCAGGATTGGAATTGAACCAATTGATTTATGGCATTTTGGGTGTTGGAGCTTACTATCGATTTGGATCTTATTCGCAAGATACCTTTGATCAGAATTTCTTTGTGAAGGCTACCTTGAAGTTGACGTTCTTTTAATCGCAGGTATTTGGTATTTGGTATATAGTATCAAGTAAATTTCGTCCAATACAAAATGAACAATTAGAATTTTAAACGTATTGCATGGAACTGTTAACTTAAAGCTATATCCTCCAAATTGTTCAAAAAAAAATAAAGCCACGATAAATCGCAGCTTTACTTAATACTTTATACATTATACTTTTTACAAAAAGATTAAGATTCCAATACTTTTTGTTGACGTTTTCTGTCTTCTTCTTTCAAGTGAATTTTTCTCAAACGAATGAAGTTTGGAGTCACCTCGATACATTCATCGGCTTGGATGTATTCCATACATTCCTCCAAAGACATATCGATTTTTGGCGCAATTGCATTGGAATCATCTTTACCAGAAGCACGCATATTGTTCAATTTTTTGGCTTCGATTACGTTTACTACCAAATCGTTGTCACGAGAATGTTCACCAATGATCATTCCTGTGTAAACTTCCTCACCTGGAGAGATGAAGAATTTTCCACGATCTTGTAATTTATCAATCGAATAAGGAGTTGAAACACCTTGATCTTTGCTAATCAATACACCTGCTAAACGTCCAGGAATTTTCCCTTTCAATGGTTTATATTCGCTGAAACGGTGTGCCATTACAGCTTCACCTGCAGTTGCTGTTAACATTTGAGAACGCAATCCGATCAAACCTCTCGATGGAATGTCAAATTCCAAGTGTTGGTTTTCTCCTTTGGATTCCATAATCAATAAATCCCCTTTGCGTTGGGTTACCAAGTCAATCGCTTTACTTGCGAAATCTTGAGGAACGTCGATCACCAAAGTTTCGTACGGTTCACATTTCACTCCGTCGATTTCTTTGATGATAACTTGAGGTTGACCTACTGTTAATTCGTATCCTTCTCTTCTCATCGTTTCAATCAAAACCGACAAGTGCATGATACCACGACCGTAAACCAAATACGAGTTTGAATCATCGGTTGGTTCGATTCTTAATGCTAAGTTTCTTTCCAATTCCGATTCCAAACGTTCCACCAAGTGACGGCTGGTAACGAATTTCCCATCTTTACCAAAGAATGGTGAATTGTTGATCCCAAATGACATATTCATCGTTGGCTCGTCTATCTTGATGCTTGGCAAAGCTTCTGGATTATCAGCATCGGCGATGGTATCTCCAATTTGGAATTTATCCATTCCCACAACCGCACAAATATCTCCTGCGATAACTTCGTTGGTTTTCTTTTTTCCTAAACCTTCGAAAATCATCAATTCTTTTACTTTTTGCTTGGTTGCAGTTCCATCTGGTTTCATCAAACTGATCCATTGACCTTCTTTGATAGAACCTCTCGCCACTTTTCCTACAGCAATTCGTCCTAAGAAAGACGAATAATCCAAAGAGGTAATTTGCATTTGCAAAGTTCCTTCTGAAACTTCAGGAGCTGGAACATGTTCCAAGATTCCATCCAATAATGGTGTGATATCTTCTGCTGGAACATTTTCAGTGTTGAACCATCCTTGTTTAGATGATCCGTAGAAAGTTGGGAATTCCAATTGCTCTTCAGTTGCATCTAAGTTGAAGAACAAATCAAAAACTGCATCGTGCACTTCGTCAGGACGACAGTTTGGCTTGTCTACTTTATTGATAACCACCAAAGGTTTTAATCCTAATTGCAAAGCTTTATGCAAAACGAAACGAGTTTGAGGCATTGGTCCTTCAAATGCATCGACCAATAAAATAACCCCATCGGCCATTTTCAAAACACGCTCTACTTCACCACCAAAATCCGCGTGGCCTGGAGTATCGATAACGTTGATTTTAGTTCCTTTATACTCGACAGAAACATTTTTGGAGAAAATAGTAATCCCACGTTCACGCTCTTGATCATTATTGTCCATGATCAATTCTCCAGCTTCTTGATTTTCACGAAAAACGTTGGTTGAATGTAATATTTTGTCGACCAAAGTAGTTTTTCCGTGGTCAACGTGTGCGATAATCGCAATGTTGCGTATGTTTTGCATAAATAAATTTGAGGGTGCAAAATTACGACAAAATATAAAAACCACAATGTATAGAACAGATTAATAATGTGTTAAATCAAAAAAAAATCAACTTCCATAAAGAAGCTGATTTTCTATCGTTTTGATTTTATACTACTTTAAATTTATTTAGTGAATTTTTAGTACATCTGAATTCATAGTTAATTTTAATTCAGAGGAAAATCCCTCAACCGAATTCAAAATATATTTCATGGTTTCCAATCGCGCTGTCTTCTTATCATCGGTTCTGATTTCAATCCAAGGAGATTTTTCAGTTGATGTTTCTTTTAACATTTTGTCAAAATAAAAGGTATAATCATCCCATTTGACTTGCGCTTGTTCATCCAATCCTCCTATTTTGTATTGTTTCATTTCGTCTTCTTTGCGCTCGTCCAATCGTTCTTTTTGTTCGTCTTTGGATATGTTCAAGAAAAATTTGATCAAAATCGTTCCATCTTCCATGATTAAATGTTCCAAGGGATTGACTTGCTTCATAAAGGTTTCATGTTGTTCGGCTGTGCAAAATCCGAAAACTGGTTCCACCACTGCCCGATTGTACCAACTTCTATCAAAAAATACGATTTCTTCTTTTCGAGGTAAATTTTGAATATAGCGTTGGAAATACCATTCTTTTTGTTCCAATTCCGTTGGTTTGGGAAGTGCCATTACCCGATAATGTTTAGGGTTCATTTTGGCAATCGTTCGAGCAATCGTCCCACCCTTTCCTGCAGCATCGCGACCTTCGTATATAATCAACATCTTTTTTCCTTGCTGGATGATGTATTCTTGCAAACGAAGCATTTCTTTTTGCAATTGGTCCAATTCCTTTTCGTACGCCAATTGTTCCAAAAATTTCTTCTCCTTGATGATTCCTTTCTCTACCAATAAATCGATGATTTCTTCACTTTTGGATATCCTTTCCAAATCCTCTAAATCAAATTCTGCCATTTTTTTTGTTTATCTAATTCTAAGATAGGATTTTTTCCGTCATAGATTCCTTGCAATCCTCTACCAAAAATGAATTTTTCTTCAAAACATAGCTTATTTAACATTTATTTGAGATAAAATTCTTTCAGTCCATTTTAACATTTCCTATTTTTGAAACTAAATACAAGGAATATGAAAAAATTAAGTATAGCGCTAAGCGCAATGATTTTAGCTTTCGGAATGATCTCTTGTGATCAAAAAGAATCGAAAGACTCGACAGACCCAGTTGCTACAGAATCTACTTCAACCGATGGAAATTCTTCTGAAGCAGTTGGAAATCCGGCTGATGTAAAAGTTGACGAAGGACCTTTCCAAATGCCTGCCTTAAAATATGGATATGCAGATATGGAGAAAGCGATTGACGCAAAAACCATGGAAGTTCACTATTCCAAACACTTCTTGGGTTATGCCAACAATTTGAACAAAGCTATCAAAGGAACGGCTGATGAATCAAAATCAATTGAGGAAATCTTGAAAGGTTTGGATTTGAAAAATGCTGCATTGAGAAACAACGGTGGTGGATATTTCAACCACGTAATGTATTTTGCAACCATCAGTCCAAACGGAGGTGGAGCACCAACTGGACCTTTGGCTGAAGCAATCAACCGTGATTTTGGTTCGTTTGACGAATTGAAAAAACAATTGTCTGATGCTGGAGCAAAACAATTTGGTTCTGGATGGGCTTGGTTGGTTTCAGATGCTAGCGGAAAATTATCGGTTGGTTCAACTGCCAATCAAGACAATCCTTTGATGCCAGGTCAATCCATTTCTGGAACGCCAATTTTTGGTATCGATGTTTGGGAACATGCGTACTATTTACGTTACCAAAACAAACGTGCTGACTATATCACGGCTTTCTTTGATGTAGTAGATTGGAATGCTGTGAATGAAAATTATGCGAAAGTTACGCAAGGTTCAAAATCTTAATTTGAGCATCTTTAAATATCAAAACCTCCTAGATTTAGGAGGTTTTCTTTTATATACTAATTCAACTAATTTGAATTTAGCAATATTCTATTCTTGGATCGTTAGTAGAAATCACTTCAATACAATCGTCAAACAAATATATTCCATATAATTTTGGAATCTTATTACTTTGTGTGGCAAAATTTTCGGAAGAATTCACAAGTTCATTCATGTATGGAGAACTTTCAACTTGATATATACAATCAAATTCTATTTTTGAAATATTCTCTAAACCAAAATAATTTAACAGCAATGATTCTTCCATAATTCTGAAAGAATAATAATCTGAAAATATTAGTTTAATAGTTTGATTGTCTTCAACAGTATTAAAAGTGAACGTTAATTTACCAGCATTAAAATCAATATTTTCCAAAAAGTAAGATGATTCACTTTTCCTTTCTATTGAAATATGGGTATTGATAAATTTTAATTTTTCGTTCATTTCAATTTATTCTGAAGTATAATCTAGAAGGATTTTAAATTCTTACCATATAAATCACTGCAAACGCTCCCAAATTCTCAAAGTTTCTTTGGCTTCCTTTACATCGTGAACGCGCAAAATATTGGCTCCTTTACTCAAGGCAAACATATTCAAAGCGGTCGTTCCATTCAAGGCTTCATCAGCTGGTATATCTAACAATCTTGTAATCATAGATTTTCTTGAAATTCCGACCAGCAAAGGAAATTCTCCAAATCCAATCAAGTCCAGATGTTTCATCAGTTCGTAATTATGGTCCAAATTTTTCCCAAACCCAAAACCAGGATCCAAAATAATATCGTTCACTCCTAGCCTTTTCAATTCCAACACCTTTTCTGCCAAAAACTGATTGACTTCTGTCAACACATTTTCATACGTTGGGTTGACTTGCATATCGCGCGGTTTTCCTTGCATATGCATCATAATATAAGGAACTTTCAATTCAGCTACAGTGGCAAATAATTCCTTGTCCAAGATTCCAGCAGAAATATCATTGACAATCGCCGCTCCCGCTCCAATGGTTTCCCGAACGACTTTGGATCGATAGGTATCAATGGAGATCAAAATGTCTGAAAATTCCTTTAAAACCGCTTCCAAAATCGGCATGATTCGGTCCAATTCCTCTTGTTCCGAAATCTCCTCCGAACCTGGACGCGTGGACATTCCGCCAATATCAATGAAATCCGCCCCTTCCTTCAGCATTTCTTCCGTTCTTCTTAAAGCAGCATCCAAATTCTGTCCTCGACTTTTGGCAAAAAACGAATCTGGCGTTGTATTGAGAATTCCCATTATTTTTGGCTGAGACAAATCAACCAATTTTCCTTTGCAGTTAATTAGCATTTTATGGTTTGTATTGTTATTTTTGAATCCGAAACGAATTTATGGAAAATACTTTAAACCAATTTCAGGCAGTAATTGGAGTTTGTAAATCACTTTTTGAGAAGAAATTAAAAGATTATGGTCCGGCATGGCGCATTTTGAGAATGCCTTCCTTGACCGATCAGATTTACATCAAAGTTGCCCGAATCAGAAGTTTACAGGAAAAAGAAGTTCAAAAAATCGACGAAGGACAAGAAAGTGAATTCATCGGAATCATCAACTATTCGATCATCGCTTTGATCCAATTGGAATTGGGAATTGCCGATCAATTGGACATTTCCAATGAAAAAGCCATCGAACTCTATAGCCATAAAGCCGAATTAGCCCAACAATTGATGATGGACAAAAACCATGATTATGGCGAAGCTTGGCGCGATATGCGTGTGAGTTCCATCACCGATATGATTTTGCAGAAAGTTTTGCGCGTAAAACAAATCGAAGACAACAAAGGAAAACTTCTGGTTTCAGAAGGTTTGGATGCCAATTATTTGGATATGGTGAATTATGCCGTTTTTGCGTTGATTTTGTTGGGAGAGGATAAAAGTTAGGCTTGAAGTTGGAGGTTGGAAGCGGGAAGTTGGAAGTTAAACGTTAAACCTGAAACTTTAAACTTTAAACATTAATTAGTTAGAAAATAAAACATAGACATATGAAATACATCGTACAGATTTGCAGATTTATTGTCGGAATCATTTTTATTATTTCCGGATTTGTCAAAGCCATTGATCCGATTGGATTTGGATACAAATTAGAAGAATATTTCGCACCCGATGTATTCAACATACCATTCTTGCATGATTTAGCTTTGCCTCAAGCAACCTTTTTCAGCATCTTTGAAATCGTCTTAGGAGTATTTCTACTCTTAGGAATTTTTAGAAAATTCACGCTTTGGTCGTTGATGATCTTGATTGTATTTTTCACATTCTTAACCTTTTATTCGGCTTATTTCAACAAAGTAACCGATTGTGGTTGTTTTGGAGACGCGATGAAATTAACGCCTTGGCAATCTTTCTGGAAAGACATTTTCTTGTTGGTTCAAATCATCATTTTGTTCATCGGACAGAAATACATAACGCCATTGATTTCCAATATGAAAGTCAATTACGGAATTTCAGCTGTTGTTTTACTGATTTGCGGATGGATTTCATTTACTGGAATTCAGTATTTGCCATTGATTGATTTCCGTGCGTATGCAGAAGGAAAAAGCATTGTGGAAGGAATGAAATCGGCAGAGGAATTAGGTTTAGAACCGCCTCAATATGAAGTAATCTACACCATGAAACACAAAACAACGGGTGAAGTGGTCAAAATTACGGATACCGAATATCTAGCTGATTCGAAATGGTATGACGAAGGAACTCCTTGGGAAATGGATACGAACGCAATCGAAAACAACAAAATTTCTGCAGGTTATGAACCGCCAGTGAAGGATTTCATTTTGGATTGCAATGGTGAAGATAAAACCGAATTTTATTTGAGTGAATCCAAAGTGGTTTTTTTCGTGATTCCTTTTGTGAGTCAAATGACCGAAGAGGAAAAAGCAAAGTTAAATCTTTTGTATGCCGAATTGACGCAGAAAGGAGTTCAGGTAACCGCTTTGGTGAACAATGATGTAGAAGGAGCGAAATTCCCCTATTGTTTTGTCGATCAAATTACGTTGAAAACCATCATCCGAAATAATCCTGGCATTTTGGCTATTTCGAAAGGAACAGTTTTGAAAAAATTCCACGATAACCCAATGCCAAATTCAGATGAAATCTTAGCAAGTTTCAATTAAAATTAAATCCATTTTAATAGTATATAATGTTACGTTACATCCTACAAAAAATCATATATGGATTTCTAACTTTGTTAGGGGTGATAACGGTTGTATTCTTTTTGTTTACGGTACTTCCAGGTGATCCTGCACGAATGATGCTCGATCAGAAAGAAGATCCAGAACAATTGGCTTTGATCAGAAAAAACTTGGGATTGGATCAGCCCTTGTGGAAACAATATGGCTATTATGTAAACGACTTATCTCCGATTTCCATTCATGGGAAATCAGGTGATAGTTATACATCTTTGGAAACTGAAAAATACTCTTATTCAACTCTACTACCATTGGGAGAGAATTCGTTGGTTTTGAAATATCCGTATCTCAGAACTTCCTTTCAAAAACAAGGAAAATTAGTATCGGATATCATCAAAGAAACCTTGCCCAACACCTTGATTTTAGCCGTTGCGGCCATTAGTTTTGCTATTATAATTGGTGTACTATTGGGAATTTGGTCTGCATTGGTGAAAGACAGTTGGATGGATAGAAGTTTATTGGTTTTGACCAGTTTTGGGATGAGTACACCTTCTTTCTTTTCAGCCATTCTCATTGGATTTATTTTTGCCTTTTTGCTACATGATTTCACAGGATTATCTATGACAGGAAGTTTGTATGAAATTGATGATATGGGAAATGGAAAATACTTGGCCTTGCAAAACCTAATATTGCCTGCTATAACCTTAGGAATTCGTCCATTGGCCGTAATTTCTCAATTAACCCGAAATTCATTATTGGAAGTTTTGTCTCAAGATTACATCAGAACTGCCTATGCAAAAGGATTAAGTTCTAGATCGGTCATTTACAAACATGCCCTACGAAATGCCTTAAATCCAGTGATTACTGCAACTTCGGGTTGGTTTGCTTCCATGTTGGCGGGTGCTGTTTTTGTAGAATTCATTTTCGGATGGAATGGCTTGGGAAAAGAAATTGTTACAGCTCTCAATAGTTTGGACCTACCTATCGTCATGGGAGCAGTTTTAATCATTGCCACTACTTTTATCATCATCAATATTTTGGTCGATGTTTTGTATGGAATTTTGGATCCAAAAGTTCGTATAAACTGATTTATTTTAGGTTTCCAATATTTTGACTTTAGCCTATTCTTTTTGAGCTTAATTTTACGTAACTTTATGCATAAGCGTAAATACTAATTAGAACTTAAGTTTAACACAAATAAGAACGAAATTATGAGAAGAAAAATCGTAGCTGGAAATTGGAAAATGAACTTAACCTTTCCACAAGCAAGAGAATTAGCATTACACTTAAACACTTGGGTAAATGCGCATAAACCTAACGCTGAAATCATCATTGCGCCAACTCATTTATACTTGGAACAATTGAACAAAGATTTGAAAAATAGTAGAATACGCGTTGCTTCTCAGAATGTTTCTGCTATGGAAAACGGTGCTTATACGGGAGATGTTTCGGCTGAGCAATTGTTATCAATCGGAACCAAAATCAGCATTGTTGGGCACTCAGAAAGAAGAGCTTATCACCACGAAGTGGATAAATATATTGGAATGAAAATTTCTCACTTATACAAAAAAGGAATGTCTCCAATTTTGTGTGTAGGTGAAAAATTGGAAGATCGTGAATCTGGAAAGCATTTCGACGTAGTGAAGGAACAATTGAACATTGCCTTGGAGCGTCAAAATCCAGAGGATTTATTAAGAGATTTCATTGTGGCTTATGAACCAGTTTGGGCTATTGGAACAGGAAAAACAGCCAGTCCAGACCAAGCGCAAGAAATGCATGATTTCATCCGTAAAACCATCGGAAACCAACATGGTTTAGCCGTTGCCAATGCAACTAGTATTTTATACGGTGGAAGTGTTAATGCAGGAAACGCAAGAGATTTGTTTGAGCAATATGATATAGATGGAGCTTTGGTAGGTGGAGCCTCGTTAAAATTAGAAGACTTTACAACAATTATCAACGCAAGAGGTTAATTTCCGCTACTTTTGTAGAAATTTTAAACATTACATGAATTACATCGAATACCAATTCAAGGTTTCACCAATTGAGCCATGGAGAGAAATTCTTATGGCTCATTTGGCGGAAGGTGAATTTGATAGTTTTACTGACACAGAGGAAGGTTTATTAGCCTACGTTATAAAAGATTTGGACGATGAAGAATTTGTTCAATCAAAACTAGAAGAACTTTCCGAAATCGCTATCAGTTACGAACGACTCGAAATTGAACAAATCAATTGGAACGAACAATGGGAATCCA
This sequence comes from Moheibacter stercoris, assembly GCF_040545805.1. NCBI lineage: Bacteria > Pseudomonadati > Bacteroidota > Flavobacteriia > Flavobacteriales > Weeksellaceae > Moheibacter > Moheibacter stercoris. The sequence goes on along the minus strand of NZ_JBEPMO010000005.1, from coordinate 158,759 downwards.
ATTTTCATCCGATCAATGTCAATGATCAATGCTACATTCGTTCAGAATTTCACGAAGCTAAACCTGAATTTCCGTTTGAAATTGTCATTCAACCCAAAATGTCATTCGGAACTGGACACCACGAAACCACACATTTGATGGTGGAATACATTTTGGAAAATGAATTCGCTGGGAAAGATGTTTTGGATATGGGTTGTGGCACTTCCATTCTAGCCATTTTAGCAAAAATGAAAGAGGCAAATTACGTCGAAGGAATTGATATTGACGAATGGTCTGTGGAGAATTCTATTGAAAATGCTGAACGCAATCATGTTGACATTACAGTAAAATTAGGTGATGTTAGTTTACTTGGTCAGCATCAATTCGACATTATTTTGGCCAACATCAATAAAAATATTTTATTGGCAGACATTCCTGCCTACGTTGGGGATTTAAAACCCAATGGAGAATTGTATCTAAGTGGATTGATGCATTTTGATTTTGAAGATATCAAACAAAAATGCGAAGAAAATGGCTTGAAATTTGTTTCTAAAAAACAACGAAACGAATGGATCGCCTTAAAATTTGTTCAATCATAAAAGAAAATTTTAAAAGTGTCGAATTTTAATTTTCATGTTCAACCACAGTGGGAAGTAGATGTTGACGTTGATGTCTTAACAGAAGAAGAAGTAAAACGCGTTTTGGTTCTTCATAATGATGACTACAATACGTTTGATTTCGTGATCGTCTCGTTGATGGAAGTTTGTGATCATACGTTGGAACAAGCAGAGCAATGTACTTGGCTTGTGCACTACAAAGGGAAATGCGAAGTCAAAACAGGAAGTTATGAATTCTTAGAACCTATGTGTACAGCGCTACTTGATAGAGGATTGAGCGCCGAAATCATGTGATTTCCTTACATAAAATGTTAAGATTTTCTTCTTTGGTTTAATTCTAAGCTGACAATTTTGGCAAGCGAAAATAATTTCTTTAACTTGAGTTTTTCTAATTTAAAGTCATTTTCTCATGCCAAAATTTCCTTTTATTTACCTCATCCTTGCTCTTGTATTCTTTGGATGTAAAGACAAAGAATTTGAACAACGCTTGCTTAAGAAAGAGAAAGAGTTAAACCTGAGAGAAGCAGCCATACTCGAAAGCGAAAACGAATTGGCAACCCTACGTCAATTCAAAGATAGTTTGGAAAAACTCAATCAACCTGTCGATTCTTTAGTTGCCTACACTGAATGGCCAGATTCTCTGCAAGGTATCTGGAGCAGTAAGGTTATTTGCGCAAAATCCGATTGTGCCGATTATCTTGTGGGCGATCAACGAAGTGATCAATGGAAATTCACCCAAGATTCCACCCGAATTATGGTCGAAGTTTTCAATCAAAAAAACGAAATGGTAAGGGTTTACAACGCGGAATTTGACGAAAAAGAAATCAAACTAAACTTTCAAACCGATCCTACTTCGACAAAACATGTTGAAATGGAAATTCTTTTAAATTCCTTCAAGAAAAACCGAATGAGTGGTACCCGAACCATCAAGGTCAACCAAAATTGTCTCGCAAGTTTTTCAGTTGAATTGACCAAAATGACCCCTAAAAATAACTAACCTAAATTCGAACTCATGTTGTTGCTAAGCCTACACGATTTGACTCTGCCCATTACAGATCCAGTCTTAAAATTTCTATTGGTTCTAATCATCATATTGTTTGCACCCTTAATCCTTAACAAATTTAAAATCCCACATTTGATTGGGCTCATTTTAGCAGGTGCCATCATCGGTCCCAACGGATTTAATGTGCTAGAAAGAGATAGTAGCATTGTGGTAACCGGAACTACTGGTCTTCTCTACATTATGTTTCTGGCAGGATTGGAAATTGATATGGGTGATTTTAAACGAAACAAATGGAAAAGTTTAGGATTTGGATTGTATACCTTCCTCATTCCTTTTGCTTTGGGATTTATTTGCGGCTATTTCATCTTAGGATTTGACTTATTGATTTCCATCTTATTTGCCAGTTTATTTTCCTCGCACACCTTAATCTCTTATCCGCTCGTAAGCAAATTCGGAATTGCCAAAAACAAAGCCGTCAACATCACAGTTGGTGGAACTATGATTACCGACATATTGGCTTTATTGGTTCTTGCAGCTTGTGTTGGAATGGCTCAAGGTGAAGTAGGATCTGAGTTTTGGATCAGAATGGGAATTTCCATTGCCATTTTTGGTGCCATAGTGCTCATTATTTTCCCAATTATTAGTCGATGGTTTTTTAAGAACGTCGAAGACAAAATTTCCCAGTATATTTTTGTTTTGGTCATCATTTATTTGGCATCACTTCTAGCAGAAATTGCAGGAATTGAAGCTATCATTGGGGCGTTCCTTGCCGGATTGGCCTTGAATCGATTGATTCCGCATACTTCCTCCTTGATGAATCGTGTCGAATTTGTAGGAAATGCGATTTTCATTCCTTTCTTTCTAATTAGTGTGGGAATGATCATTGATTTCAAAGTCTTTTTCAGCAGTTTCGAAACCATTGGAGTTGCTATTGTTATGTTGATTTGTTCGATTGGCGGAAAATATTTAGCCGCAAGATTGACGCAAAAAACATTTCGATTTTCAAAACTCGATGGAAATTTAATATTCGGATTGAGTACAGCTTCCGCAGCAGCAACCCTAGCAGCAGTAATGGTTGGATACAACATCATTATATCTGAAAACGAAGCTGGAGAACCGATTCGTTTGCTCAATGAACATGTATTAAATGGTAGTATTTTATTAATCTTGGTTTCTTGTACCGTTTCCTCTTTTGTGTCTGCTAACAATGCAGAAAAAATTGCCGAATTGGAAAATGAAGACACTCTTTCAGGAGATTCGGTTGAACAAGAGAATTTGCTTTTGGCTTTGAATTATCCTAAAACAATTGAGCCTTTGGTGAATTTAGCTGTAATGATCAAATCGAAAAACAATCAAGATGGTCTATATGCCTTGAACATTATTAACGAAGAAAAAAATGAATCTTCCGTTAAAAATGCAGAAAAAATTCTCGGTGATGCAGTCCATATGGCAGCTGCAGCAGACACGACATTAACGCCTGTTACGCGCTATGACAACGATGTCATAAATGGTGTAAACAATGTGATAAAAGAACAAAAAATTACGGATTTACTGGTGGCTTTGGATCCCGAAAAAGGATTCACTACTTCCTTTTTGTATAATCTCTACAATGGGTATTTTCAAAATAAATCAATCAATATTTTGATTTATCATGCAGCTCAACCCATTTCAACCATCAAAAAGCAAATTGTCATATTGCCAGAAAATGCACATTTGGAATCAGGATTTTTCCATGCGATGCTTCGTGTTTGGAACATCGCTCGTAATTCAGGGGCTCAATTGCAATTTTACGCTTCGCAAAACACGCTAACCGTTTTGAAAAGAATTCACCAAAGATTTACCATCGAGGCAAAATTTGAAACCATTCCAAATTGGATGAAACTCCAAAGTATTTATGAAAAAGTTGGAGAAAATGATGGCTTAATTGTTTTTATGGCGAAAAGAGGAATGAAATCCTATCTGAATCAAATGCAATATATTCCTTCCGTTTTAAATGCTCAATTTTCTGAAAAGAATTATTTATTGATTTATCCATTTGACGAAGACAGAGAGCTTTCGCAGGAAGTGAGGTCCATCAACAACCATGGAGACTTTGAAGAAATAGGAAAAATCGTGAAAAAATTATTCTAATAAAAAATAGGCTATCTCAGTTTTGAGATAGCCTCTTTTTTTTTATTTCAAAATTTAGCTTATGCTTCTTCTGATGGAGTTTCAGTCGCTGGAGCTTCTTCTTTCACAGCTGGCTTCTTCTCGTACAAAGGATTGTCATAGTTAAATCCAGTCTCTTCAGATTTGTTCGCATTTGCCAATCTTTCAGCATCCATTCTTGCAACTTCCGCTCTTGCTTTCGCAGCTTCTTCTGCACGTTGGATAGATTCTTTGTCAGCAACTACTTCAAATTCAAAATCAACTTCTACATCTCTGTGGAAACGGATTTTCGCAGTATTTTTCCCTAAACGTTTGATTGTATTTCCTGGGATTTTGATGTTTTTCTTTTCGATTTCAACACCTGCAGCTACTAAAGCATCTGCTAAATCACCATTGTTTACAGAACCAAATAATTTATCTCCAGCACCAACTTTCGCTTCGATTTTCACATCCAAACCGTTTAACTTCGCTGATTTCGCTTCTGCAGCTGAAATCAATGCTGATTCTTCAGCTTTACGAGTTTCTAAGATTTTATTTAATTCTTCTCTTTGTTTCGTTGTAGCGATAACTGCTTTTCCTTGAGGAATTAAGAAGTTACGAGCATATCCTGGTTTTACAGAAACGATTTCGAATTCAAAACCTAAATTTTCTACATCTTGCTTTAAAATAATGTCCATTTTATTCTATTTTTTAGGTTTTACTTATTTTAATTGGTCTCCAATAAAAGGCATCAAAGCCATGTGACGAGCACGTTTGATAGCTTGAGATACTTTTCTTTGATATTTCAATGAAGTCCCAGTATAACGACGAGGTAAAATTTTACCTTGTTCGTTTACAAATTGTAATAAGAAATCAGGATCTTTATAATCTACGTATTTGATTCCGTATTTTTTGAAACGACAAAACTTTTTACTAGTTTGTGTTTGAATGTCTAATTGAGATAAATAACGGATTTCGCTTTCACCTCCTTCCGCAGCTTTTTTTGCTAATTCATCGATTGCCATAACTCTGATTTTTAAGCGTTAGATTTTTGAGATTTTAATTTTGTTCTGCGTTTTTCCGCCCAATCAACACCGTGTTTGTCTAATTTAACAGTCAAATAACGGATCACACGTTCGTCACGTTTGAACATCAATTCTAAACCTGCAACGATTTCGTTGTTTTCAGATTTGAATTCAAATAAATGGTAGAAACCATTTCTTTTGTTTTGAATTGGGTACGCTAATTTTTTTAGTCCCCAGTTCTCTTTTGCTACGATTTCAGCTTGATTCTCAGCCAAGAAATCTTCTACCTTTTTCACTGCTTCCTCTACCTGAGCGTCAGATAGAACGGGAGTTAAAATGAAAACAGTTTCGTAATGAGTCATTTAATTAATTTTTTAATTTGGAGTGCAAAGGTAAGATTTATTTTAAACTAGACAAAGCTTCGCCTATAATTATTTAGGAACTTGCGAATTATTTCCTATTGATTTGTTCAAGAACCAATGATTCGTAAATCTGTTTTGTGGTGGTTTTGGAAGGATCTGTATGAAATATAAAAACACCAGACTCCACATTGAAATACATCTTCTGGTTTCCATCTGAAATACTAAACCATTTCAACAAGCCATTGACTAGATTTTCTCCTTCCCAGTAGATTTTAGCCGAATTTAAATCAAACCGATGAGTCAAACCTTTGGTGCTTTTAAACTCAATGAATCCATCATGCACATACAAAATACCACTCCCTTCAAATGCCTTAAATTTTAAAAATTTGTCTTGTTGATTGCCTGAATTGAATCGAACCAAAGCCGAAAACTTCACGCCTTCGGGCAAAGAGTTCTTTAGTAGTTCTTGCTTTTTCTTTCTACTCTTGGCCGCCCAAAATGCAACACCCAAAATTAAAATTAGTGGAAATAGTGCAAACAGCACTATCATAATAATTAATATCTCCATAGCAAGTTTATTAGGCTGATAAAAATACAATATTGCGTTTAAGAAATCTGTATATTTGATAGACAAAATGACCGAATTATGAGAAACAGAAGTTCAGGATTTCTATTGCGCATCTTAATTGCTGCTGGAATCGTTATTTTTTCCTTATTCAAATTTCTTTCTTCCTCTGAAGTCAATGAAATCACTGGCGAAAAACAATACATAAGTCTTTCGAAAGATGAAGAAATTGCCTTAGGAATTCAAAGTGCTCCTCAAATGGCACAAGAATTTGGCGGTTTAAGTAGAAATCAAGAAGCGCGTTATTTGGTTGACTCTATTGGACGTCATATCGTGGCCAATAGTTCTGCCTCTCAATCAAAATATCCATTTGACTTTCATTTATTGGCAGATCAACGCACCGTAAACGCATTTGCATTACCTGGCGGACAAATTTTCATCACAGAAGCACTTTTGGGTAGATTGGAAAACACCGATCAGTTGGCCGGTGCTTTGGGTCATGAAGTAGGACATGTTATAGCACGACATAGTGCTCAACAAATGGCCAAACAAGAACTTACTCAAGGAATAGCCGGTGCTGCTGGTGTTGCTGGTGGAGATGCAAATTCGGCTTATTATGCGCAAGTTGTTGCCAATATGGTCAACATGAAATACGGTCGTGAAGATGAATTGGAGAGTGATGAATTGGGCGTTCGTTTTATGATTGAAGCAGGATATCAACCCGAAGCTTTAATCAGCGTTATGGATATTCTAGAAAGTGCTTCTGGCGGAAGCAATGTTCCCGAATTTCAAAGTACACACCCTTCACCCGAAAACAGACGTCAAAAAATTCAACAAGCCATTCAAAAATACAGATCGCAGTAATTCAGCCCTATTTGATCAAAATTTCATCAATGAAAACGTAGGAATTTTCTCCTTCGCTTAAATGCCCTTTGGGTAATTTTCCGAATTGGTAGGCTTTTACCTTAATGTAATTGGCCTTTACCTTTTTAACTTTGGAAGAAATCATCTGAACAAAAATCTCATCGTTTAAAGGTTCCACTTCAAATTCTACGGTATCAAATAATTGATAAGTTTTTCCTTTGTCATTTGAAATCATCACTTCCCATTTGCGAGGCATTAAAATCCAAGAACGAGAATCTTGGACAAAGGTTGACGAAACTTGAGAAATCTCTGGGGTCCCTTTTAAATCGATGATGGCTTCAAAATCAACTCCAAAATATCCTTGCCAATCGCCCTTTTTCCAATTCGCCGTTCCATGAACTCCGTCCAATAAAATATCAGGTCCGCCTCCATGGTAATGTGGCAAATATTCGCTTAATAATTCGATGGAATAATCGTTTGGTTTTTTGATAAAAAGTCCTTGTACTTCTTTGCTTTTCTTCTCTCCTCTTTGTGCATAAGCCTTTATGAATGAAGTTTCTTTGATCTGAAATGGTTTTTTGTACATCTGGAATTCGGCATGATCGATCGAATAATAAAACTGAACGTCTTTTTCGGTCGATTTGATTTCGATGGTTTGCTGATCTTTAAATGATTTCGATCCAACAAAATTTGGGACAATTACAATATCATCAATGGTTGGCAAATGATTTCCAGAAAGATTGAAAAAATGATTAAGGTTTCGGAAGTATTTTCGTTGACCTAATTGATATTCCTTTTTCCTAATAATTTCAGAAGTACCATTTTCATAATTGATTTTCACCTCATCAAAATAAGGTTCTGTCGTTGCCCATTCTATTTGCCCTGGCGTAACAGAATAAATTCCCAAGGCACTTAAAATATACCAAGCGCTCATCTGTCCGCAATCTTCGTTTCCAATCAAACCATCGGGAGAATTTTTGTAGAAATTGTCCATGATGAATTTGACTTTTTCGTTGGTCTTTTCAAATTTCCCAATCGAATTATACAAATACGCGACATGATGACTTGGTTCGTTTCCATGCGCATATTGACCAATTAATCCCGTAATATCAACCTGATGACGACCTGCCATTTTTGAACTCATGGTAAACAATTGATCCAAAGATTTCTCAAATTCTAGCTTGCCTCCGTGAGCTTCAATCAATCCCGGAATATCATGCGGAACGAAAAAGGAATACTGCCAAGAATTACCTTCTGTATAATTGTTGTTGACTTCTGTTCCATCAAAAGGTTCTTCCCAGGAACTATTCTTTTTGGGACGCATCAATTTGGTTTCTGCGTCATATAGATTTTTCCAATTCTGAGATCGCTCCATGAAATACTGATAATCTTGTGGTTTGTTCAGAATTTTCGCCATTTGCGCAATGCACCAATCATCATAAGCATATTCCAAAGTTTTGGAAACGCTCTCATGTTCGTCATCAATCGAAATAAAACCATTTCGTTTATAGGCATCCAACCCAAAAATATCGAGCATTGCACTATTTTTTGCTGCTTCGAATGCTTTCTCATAATCAAAACCTTTGATTCCTTTTGCCATCGCGTCAGCCATGACCGAAACCGAATGATACCCAATCATGCAATCGGTTTCGTTGGACGCCAATTCCCATACTGGCAATCGCCCTCCTTGTTCGTATTGTTTGATAAAGGTATTGATATAGTCAACTGTACGTTTTTGGTCAATCAAGGTATACAAAGGATGCGCTGCTCGAAATGTATCCCAAAGTGAAAAAACAGTATAATAGTCAAATCCAGGATTTTCATGAACTTTGAAGTCACGACCCATGTATTTGCCATCTAAATCTTGCGCGATATTGGGCTGAATCATGGTATGATATAAGGCTGTATAGAAAATCGTCAATTTATCCTTGTCGTTTGATTTTACTTCGATTTTGGACAATTCTTTGTTCCAAGCTGATTCCGCTTCTTGTTTCACTTTGGAAAAATCCCAATGTGGAATTTCGGTTGCATTTAATTTCGCACCTTCATAGCTTGTGAATGACAAAGAAACTTTTGCTAAAATTTCATCTCCTTTATTTACTTTTTTAGAAATGATCAAACCAGTATGTTTGGATGTTGGGTTTGTTTCGATTTTACTGAATTCCATCGGTTGATTGAATTCAATACGTGACCAAATTTGTTGATTGGTCGCCCATGCATGGCTTTTCCGATAGACTTCTAAGGTTCTATCGTTGATGATTCGAATTTCGCCTTCCAATAATTTATCACGATGATTTAAATCCAATAGGATGTTTGCCTTTCCTGCTTGATGGAATTGATATTTATGAAATCCAACTCGAGTGGACGTCGTTAATTCCACATCAATCTTATATTTATCCAAATGCACCGCATAAAATCCTGCCGAAGCCTTTTCATTTTGGTGGGAAAAACTTGAGGAATACACTTTTGGATCAAAAGAAGTAATGCCCATAGTCGGCATAATCATAATATCACCATAGTCTGAAACTCCTGTTCCATTTAAGTGCGTATGCGAGAATCCGTAAATAATAGAATCAGAATAATGATAACCGCTACATCCGTCCCAACTACCATCAATTCTCGTATCGGGAGACAATTGTACCATTCCAAACGGCATGGTTGGACCTGGATAGGTATGCCCATGACCACCTGTTCCGATGAAGTGATTGACATATTGATGATAGTTTTGAGCATTTAAAAAAAACGAAATGAATAGGATTGTAAGCAGTAGAAAATTCCTCATGGCGAATCAAATATGCCCAAATTTAGGAATTAACAACTTAATTTTCGCATCCAAATATATAGGTCTTCTTCTGTTGGAATTTGTAGCTTCTTTCGTAAATTATATTTTCGAGTTTGAACTGTTCTTGGTGAAGTAAATGTGAATTTTGCAATTTCTTTGGTTGTGAAATTCAAATAAATATACGCACACAAGGTCAATTCAGACGGATGAAGATTGGGCTGAATCTCCAGTAAGCTTCTCATAAATTCTGGATAAATATCTTGAAATCTAGCAAGGAAACCTGGACTATTTTCTTTGGCAAGTTCAATTAAATCTTCAAATTGCCAGTTTTTATCCTCATCAGATTTGGCAATTTCAATTTTTGCCAATTTGGAATTTTCATTTTTTAATATGGCTTCAGCTGAATCTTTGGATTCATTTTTCAATTTGGAAATACGTGGTTTCAAGAATTTGAAGAAATAAATCAGATAAATTGAAATCAGAATGATAATACCAAGAATACTGTATTGCGCGATTTTTAAAATTCCAAGTTTTTGATCTCGATCTTTTTCAACCGATTTCAGTTCGGTTTGAATGACTTGAAATTTATTATCATTTAGCAATTTTTCAATTTCCAAGCTTTTCACCTTGTAGGTACGCGCCATTTCTTCCTCACCTATACTCTCAAAATACTCAACTATTTTGGTGTACAATTCTGGCAATGGAGCTAAATTTTTTAATTCTTCTAAATGTTCAGCAGCACGTTTATATAAAAGTATAGCTGAATCTTTTTTATTTTGTTTGAATAAAAAATCTGCCCAATATTGATCATTGAAATTGGTATAATGAATTTGATTTTCTTTGGCGAAATCATCTGATAATTGAAAATAATACGAGGCAGAATCGACTTCGTTTAGATTGCTAAAATAATTTCCTAAAAATGTATACAAACTCGTTTGGGAAGTTTTTGCGTAGGTGGCTTCTACATTTTTAAGTAAATATTTATTGGCATTCATGTATTGATACGCTGAATCCAATTTGTTGAGCATATTGTAGGTAACATACAGATTTTCATTGATCAGCACCTCCAAATATTTTTTCTCATCTTGGGTTCTTTTGGTAGAAGGAATGATTTTCAATCCTTTTTTGAGCTGAACGACTGCTTTGTCATACAATTCTAAATTGCCATAAATCCTTCCTTTTATTCGGTGAATTTCATACTGGAGAAATTGATCTTTCGCCATTTGATTCTTATTTTCTGAAAGATTCAAAAAATCCATCGCCTTGTTATAATTACTCAATAAGGATTGAGCTTGCCCCATTTGGAAATAAGACCATGCAATACCATTTTGGTAGTTTATTCTTTGACTTAAATTCAAAGATTCTTCCGCAAAAGAAAAGGATTTATCAAATTTCAAATTATTGGAAGCAACTCTTGAAGAATCAAGAAGATTATCAATTTCATCCAAAGATTTTTTGCTTGTTTGCGCTACTCCAAAAATATGACAACAAAGAAATATAAGACTGACAACAACCCTTAAATAATAACTCATCTCAATAAGATTAAATCGATAAATGCAGGTAATCGATTGTTAGTAGAAAGATAGGCAATATTAAGGAATTTTTATAGCAAGAACATTATCTTATGCTAACAAAAATAGATGTCAATTGACATCTATTTTTCTCACTACACTATACAATTGGCTATTGCCAGTAATTCCAAACTTCACCATCAAAAACCACCAATGATTTCGTAGTTATATCATATAAAATAGTTCCAGCCCTTGGAGATTTCACATGAAGATGTGGATCTACGACTTTTGGCAGAATTAAGGCTTGATTTTTTGACTCCAATACCAAAATTCCTTCTGGAACTGGACTTTCTTCTGAATTTGTCCCGATTACAACTCCTTCTCCAACTTCTTCCGATAAATTCGGCTGAAAACCAGTCGTTAAATTTTGTCCATTTTCTTGAACCGCCTCAATCGTTCCTATTTCACTCAAAGGTTTCCATTGATTTTTTTCAAATACCATCACTTTTAACTTATCGGCATGGTTTTGATCATTATTAAAAACGAATGTTCCATTGGCTGGATTTTCGGGCATATCGGAAACAATTGGAAGCAATATCCCTTTGTTTTCTCCACTTGAAAAATCTAGAATTCCTGCTCCTTCCACTTCAGCTTTCCCAATAGCCAATTGACCAAAACTGAACGTTATACTTGTTATAAAGATGAATATACTGATGCTATTTTTCATAGTTACGAATTATAAAGTCACACATTTGTTGATACATTTCCAATTGATACCGTTGAATAATTTGATGCATTCATCTTGAATATCATACACCAACATTCCTTCCACAAGATTTTCTGGAGCTATGGAGTCTGTATTGGTAGGCTCAAAACTTACATGCTCAACACGCGTAATCACGAAACCTTTGTTTGCTGATTCCAAGGCGATGAATCCATTGGGTTCAGATTGAGGCCAATTGGATTTTACACTTTTATAGGTATTGATTCCAACTGTCGTGAATCCATCTGGCGTACCGCCTGTAGGTCGTCGTGTACATAGATTTGGAGTTTCCTCCGCTTCGCAATTTGAGGATAAATTCAATGTAGCAGAACAACTACCATTGGCTTCACAATCAAATACAACATTGGCCAATTCAGCTGTTGATGACTGCCCAGTAGCGTCGACATAGATAGGATTATTGGCAAAAATTTGCGATGGATTTTGATTGGTCGATTTCAGATGAAAACCTGGCTGATATTTCGTAAAGTTTAAATTTGGACCAACCTTGGCGCCGTTTGGATTGATAGCATTAACAATTTGGAAATATCCTAATTTATCAGAATGAGAAGGTCCCGACATTTGCATTCCATTGGGTTGAATGGTAGTAATTTTCATTAACCCATGATTGAGTAAAGTTCCATTTGAACTTCCATTGATTGTTCCCAAGGAAGTAAGTGTGCCATAATTTTCCAAACGGCTTGTTCCAGTTAAGTCCATTTGTCCTGTACCATGATTGAATTCACCAGAATTGACAATTTTCCCTCCACCTAAATTAAATCCTGTATTGGCATTGATAACACCACAATTGATATAGGTACTTGTGGAATTATTGTTATAACTATTTGAAATATTGATATCACCAAAATTTTCAAAAACTGTCGTTCCATTGATGTTGATATTGGCGCGGATATCAAGTTCTCCATTGGATGAATTCTCGATTTCATTGATGGATTGATTGTTCAAAAATCCTAACACATTGGTAATGATTTTCCCGTTGTTGTAAATGTTTGATTGCAAGCCATTAAATTCAATATCAGAAGGATTGGTTTCAGTTCCCACAACCAATTTTCCTGTAGAACGAACTGTCAATAAAAGATTGGATTTGAAATTGGGTTTTTGCCCAAATCGTAGATTTCCAACCACATCAAGATTTAAAAAATGGTTTGAATTGGTGTTGAAATTGTTTTGGATCGTTAAGGTAGCTCCTTCAGCAATACAAATACGAACATTGTTGCCAACCGTTACATCATTCCAGGTAACATTGGAGGTGATGCATACTTTTGCATCTGCTGGAATATTATTGCCGTTCGTTGGATTGGTCATTGTACATTCGAAGCATTGAGCTTTCAAATGAGCCATAGCCATAAAGGTTAAAATGAACCATACACTAACATGGAAAAAACTTCTCATTTATTTTTTACATTAAGTTGAATTAATAGGATCAATTTTTAATAATCAGTTTTTTTATTTTGTAAATTGACCCGGTTTTGAGGTGTTGGTGTTGGGAGATAGCTTCTGAAAAAGTTGAATGTTTACATCAATTTTGAAAAAGTTTGGGTGAGTAATTAAATTGCTTCATTGTAGATTGAGATTTATATAGTTTTATAAATAAAATATTCCATCATTGCCATTTTAAACTTTACATTTTATTGCCATTTTTATAAATATGTAAATTCTGAATAATTGCCTAAACAATTGTGTTTTTGGAATTTGAGTGTGCAAAGAAAGGCTGATTTTTCATGTATACAAAAAATACCCATACGTATCCGATACAACTATTTTAAAAACAAAACAAAAACCTCAAAATCACCACATTAAACTCATTTCCACTGCAGTAAAAAACTATTCAAATTCATGAAAGAAGGAAGCCATAAGTATGAAATAAGTATCGAAATACTATTTTTTTACAGCAATTTCGTAGGCACTGAATTGTTTTATTCATGAATAAGATAAATTACCATTTCGATAACTTAAAAATTGTCCGATTTTCTTCATGATTTTCGAAAGAATACACGATCTAAAAATCTACATTTGCATGAAAATAATATCGATCCAATGAAAACAGCATTGATTACGGGAGCCACATCTGGAATTGGAAAAGCAACTGCCAAAATCCTAGCCAAAGAATATCGATTGATTTTATGCGGTAGAAGGTCCGACCGCTTAGAGGAAATCAAATCCGAATTAACTCCTTTCACCGAAGTGTTAACTTTGAACTTTGATGTACGAGATAAAGAAGCGGTTTTTAAGGCTATAACTAATTTGCCAGACAATTGGAATCAACTTGATGTTTTGATTAACAATGCAGGGAACGCACATGGTTTGGCTTCATTTCAAGACGCCGAACTCGAAGATCTAGAAAATATGATCGATGGAAATGTGAAAGGCATAATTTATGTGACCAAAGCTGTTTTGCCTTACATGATTCCACAAAATTCGGGTCATATTGTCAACCTATCGTCCATCGCAGGAAAACAAGTCTATACAAACGGAACAACCTATTGTGCGTCAAAATGGGCAGTAGAAGCCCTAAGCAAAGGCATGCGTTTGGATTTACTACCATTGGGTATTAAAGTAACCAATGTCGCTCCAGGAGCCGTCGAAACGGAATTCTCTTTGGTTCGATTCAAAGGAGATGAAGAAAAATCTGCCAATGTCTATGCAGGATTTGAACCTTTACAAGCGGAAGACATCGCTCAATCCATCTATTTTGCGATTTCTCAACCCGACCATGTTCAAATTGGTGATATTACCATTACACCTAAGGCCCAAGCCGATGGAACCACTATTTTGCGAAATTTATCAAAATAATCGAAATTTCAATCCAACTAAATGATACCTTTACTTAAACCCATCACTATGAAAACGTTTAAGCATTTCGCTATTTTACTCTTAATCTTTACAACAATATTGTCTTGTAGTGATGATGATTCGAACTCACCAGAAACCGAACCATTAGAAGCAAAAGTAATGCTCAACGTTTCCTACGGAACGCATCCACAGGAAGTTTATGATCTCTACTTGCCCGCTGGAAGAAGTTCTCAATCAACGAAAGTCATCTTGTTGATTCATGGCGGCGGATGGACAAGTGGAGATAAGTCTGATATGAATTTTCTGGTTACCCAATTGCAATCGACACATCCAGAATATGCCATTGTCAATGTGAATTATGTTTTGGCCAATGACAATCATTACGCATTTCCTCATCAATTTTTGGATATCAAAGAAGTGGTTGAAAAATTGACCCATGAAAAGGAAATCTTGCAAATCAAACCAGAGTTTGGATTGGCTGGAACGAGTGCTGGAGCGCATCTTGCTATGATGTTTGACAGTGTGTACGATACCCAAAATCAAGTTAAATTTGTCATCGATATAGTCGGACCGACCAATTTTTATGATCCCTTTTATAGTAGTAATTTTCCACTTGGCGGAATTTTATGGAATTTGGTGGACCAATCGGCTTATCCAGCCAATACCGATTACCTATATGTCCTAAGTCCCATTTTTCATGTTGGAAATCAAACGGCGCCAACCGCAATGTTTTATGGAACAGATGATCCATTGGTTCCTTCAACCAATGCCGTGGATTACGAAACGAAATTAAATCAACAAGGAATTTCCAATACTTTACGAATTTATCCTGGTGGACATGGAAATGATTGGAGTCAGGCGAATTATGCCGAAGCTTGGATGATTTTCGGACAATATATTGATACGTATTTACCTTAGTTTTGCTAAGATCGCTTGATTAATTCGTTTAATTAAACTTGGACCTTCATAAATAAATCCGGTATACAATTGAATCAAAGAGGCTCCTGCTTCTAATTTTTCAAGAGCATCTTCGGGAGAATGAATTCCTCCTACTCCAATAATTGGAAAGGATTTCCCACTTTTTTCGGATAGAAATCGGATTACTTCTGTTGAGCGTTTTGTCAAAGGTTTTCCACTCAAACCGCCCATTTCTTTTTGGTTGTCCGATTCTAAATTTTCACGAGAAATCGTTGTATTGGTCGCGATAACACCGGCAATTTTGGTGACTTGAACGATTTCAATAATGTCCAGCAATTGTTCATCGGTCAAATCGGGAGCGATTTTTAAGAGAATCGGTTTTGCTTCTGGTTTTTTAGCATTTCTTGCTTGCAAGGAATTCAACAAATCCATCAAAGGTTGTTTTTCTTGCAGTTCGCGAAGATTGGGTGTATTGGGACTGCTGACATTGACAACGAAATAATCGACTACGCTATACAAGGCATCGAAACAAATTTCGTAATCCAAAATTGCGTCTTCATTGGGCGTGATTTTGTTTTTCCCAATGTTCCCTCCGATTAAAACGTTTTTGTTCTTACGCAAACGTTTGGCGGCTTCCCAAGCTCCATGGTTGTTAAAACCCATACGATTGATCAAGGCTTTGTCTTTTGGCAAACGAAACAACCTTGGCAAATCATTTCCAGGTTGTGGTTTGGGTGTAACGGTTCCAATTTCTATGAAACCAAATCCGAGGTTGGACAATTCTTTGTACAATTTAGCGTCTTTGTCAAATCCGGCGGCAAGACCCACTGGATTAGGGAATTTTAGTCCGAAAACTTCTGTTTCCAATCGTTTGTCTTGCACTTGAAATTGAGCTCTCAATATGGACGAAACAAATGGAATTTTCTGGGAAATCTTTAAAAATCGGAAACTAAAATGGTGAATCTTTTCAGGGTCGAATGAAAATAAGATCGGACGAATGAGCGATTTGTACATTTTGTAGAATTCTGTGGGACAAAAGTAAGGAAAAAAAGAACTTTGAGTTTGAGGTTTCAGGTTTAAAGTTTCAGGTTTAAAGTTTCAGGTTTAAAGTTAAACAGTTGATAAAAACGGTCAACGTTAATTAGGCATAAACAACTTCCCACTTCCTACTTCCTACTTCCTACTTCCTACTTCCTACTTCCTACTTCCAACTCCCCACCCAAAATAGCCCCGATGGCTGTGGACATCCTTTTTTGTAGGGCGAGATTTTTTGTGGCAGAAAAAGAGTGGAAAGATAGTGAACTCCTTTTCCTGACGGACAAAAAACGAAGAAATGCAAAAAAGATGGGAACGAACAGCGGGTTGAGCTCTTGAAAATGTGATTTATTGGTTGGTAAATCGTAATTTTGCGCCATATTTTTTGAATTCATGAAGATACTTCCCTATAAAAATTTGTTCATCGGGATTACCGAAACCTTACACAATGTGTTTTTTGAAAACAAATATGCCGACCGAGAGTTGGAGAAAATGTTGAAATCAAACCGCAAATGGGGTAGCAAAGATCGCGCTTTTATTGCCGAAACTGTTTACGATACCGTTCGTTGGAAACGCATGATCGAGGCTTCGATGGGCAAAGAAGTCGCACCCGATAATTTGTGGGAATTTGTGGGAACTTGGTTTGTATTGGAAGATGAAAAATTGCCTTTTTGGGATGAGTTCAAAAAAATAAGTGCCAAGGATGTTTTGAAACGAAATCACGCCGCAACCGACGGAAATTTCGCCATCAGAGAATCGATGCCTCAATGGATGTATGATTTAGGATTGAAGGAATTGGGGAAAAATCAATGGCACCAAGAGGTGGAAACGATGAACTTACCTGCTCCAACGGTCATCAGAACCAATACGTTGAAAACCGATCGTAAGGCTTTGCAAAAGAATTTGAAAGATCAAGGTTTCTTGACCGAGGTCTTATCAAAATATCCGGATGCATTGGAAATGGCTGACAAAGCCAATATTTTCAAAACCGATGCTTTTCAAGCGGGATTGTTTGAAGTTCAAGATGCGGGATCTCAGTTGATTGCGCCTTATTTAAACGTTCAACCGGGAATGCGCGTGATTGATGCTTGTGCAGGGGCTGGAGGAAAAACCTTGCATCTTGCAGCAATGATGCAAAATAAAGGTCAGATTTATGCCTTGGATATCCACGAGTGGAAATTACAAGAATTGAAAAAACGTGCGAAACGTGCGGGTGCTCAGAATATTCAGACGAAAGTCATCGACTCGACCAAAGTAATCAAGAAGATGGAAGGAACAGCAGATCGTGTATTGATCGATGCTCCTTGTAGTGGGTTGGGGGTATTGAGCCGAAATCCTGACTCGAAATGGAAATTGACGCCGGAATTTATTGAAGACATTAAAAAGATTCAAGCAGAAATTTTGGATAGCTATTCGAAAATGGTGAAAAACGGTGGTGCATTGGTTTATGCGACTTGTTCCATATTGCCAAGCGAGAATCAAAACCAAGTTCAAGCGTTTTTGGCCAATCATCCTGAATTCAAATTGGTTAGAGAAAAACAATTATTTCCTTCTCAAACAGGTTATGATGGATTTTATATGGCGTATTTAGAGAAAAATTAAGTATCTTTATAAGGCAAAAACGAAAAATTTAGCCTTATGAAACAATTTTTATTTTCTCTTTTATTTAGTTTTTTTGGCCTTGTCGTAGCGCAAGATTATTCTCCAATGATTCAATCGGACAATGAATGGAAATTTCATTCTGTAATGCCCGATATGGACTCAGGAGATTTTTATTACAAAGATTATCACGTAAGATTTACGGACAATACAATTACCTTAAATGATAAATTATATTGGGAATTGGAAATACGTTCAAGAGATCGAATTAACGATATAGCTACCTCAGATTGGACAGATTGGGCGGATGCAGGCATTTTATTAAGTGAAAACATAGATGAAAAGAAAGTCTATGTCTATTACGAAGAAGGTTTTGCCCAGCATTCTTTGGGTGAATTTCTATTATATGATTTCAATCTAGGAATAGGAGACACCGTTAATTTACTAGGATTTGTGGACGGCGACACTTCTGAGCCCGTTACTATAACTAATATAACAAACGAATCAATTTATGGTGTGGAAAATGTGAAAACTTATCATTTTGAAGAAATGACTGGTTTTAATTTTCGTATTTATGAGGGAATTGGCAACACAATGGGCTTATTCACTGCAACTGTAATGCAAGATTTTGGTTGGGAATTAACAGATTTTGGAAAGAATTTAAGTCAAGGCGAAGTTTCCTCAATAATCTCAAAAGTCTATCCAAATCCTTTTACTACTCAAATTCAAATTGATAGTCAAAAACCCATCAAACAATTGGAATTGTATGATATGACGGGGAAATTGATTCAATCCAAAACGACTTTGGCTGAATTAAATTCCAATGTAAATTCCTTGAAATCGGGTATTTATTTGTTAACCATTACCTATTCAAACAACTCAAAAGAAACCTTTAAACTGATGAAAAAATAAGTACATTTGTGCTTATGCAAGAGGTAGAAAATCTTTTTTTGGAGATTAGCAAAGCGATTGACGAACGTGATTTATCGGGCGCTAAACTTTTGTTGGAAGAATTGCTTTCCATCGATCCTGGATATGGTCGAGCGCATAATCATTTGGGCTGGATCTATGAAACCAAAATCAAAGATTTCCAAAAAGCCCAACGTCATTATGAATTGGCGATTAAATTTTGCCAAGGAACTTATCCGGTCGTTTATGTAAATTATGGCTATTTGTTGATTGAATTTGGACATTTGGAAGAAGCTGAAAAAGTTATAGCTGAAGGCTTAACCGTTGATGGTGCAGACAAAGCAACTTTGTATTATCAGAAAGCAAAAATTGCTGAGCATCGTAAGGATTATATCAAAGCCTATAAAACCTATTTAGAAGCAAAAAATCTGAACTTTAACAAGGATTTTCATGGATTATTGCTCAATGAAATTGGACGCGTTCAAATGAAAATGAATTTTTGGCAAAAAAATTTCAAATGGCTTTTTTAATCACCACACCAAAACTTTCATGCAAAATTAAGGATACAACTGGAATTGAGTGTCCTGGTTGTGGCATCCAAAGAAGTTTTGAATTATTGATCAACGGACATTTTGTCGAATCATTCAAAATGTATCCTGCACTTCTACCCTTACTTTTCACTTTAGGAATTCTTGCCTATCATACCTTTAGAGGAAACCTAAAAACATTGGCTATTTTGAAATATTCCTTTATCATTTCGGTTGCCATTATGCTTATATCTTACATTTTAAAATTTATCTAACTATGAACGAATTCGAAGAATTTAATTCCAATCAGAAACTACCCAATGATCCGCTTGCGTTAATTTTGGGAATTGGCTCGATAATTTTCTCTTTATTGGGTTGTTGTTGCGGCGCATTTACGGCTGTACCAGGATTTTTAATCGGTATTATAGGCTGGTTGATGGCGTCCAAAGCTTTAAAGGAATATTCCAATAACCCAAACTATTACAATTTAACATCTTACAACAATACCAAAACGGCGAAAATCCTTGCGATAATTGGTACTATTCTAGGATTAATACTAGGAATCTTTACCGTATTATGGTTTGTAGGTGTCATGGCGCAACCAGAAATTTTGGAAGAAATGCGTTCAACAATTGAACAAATGCAACAAAATTCATAAGGAAACGCTCCATCCTATTGATTATATGATGAATGTTTTCTTTGGTATCACAAAGAATTCTTAACTTTAGACAAACAAAGTACACGCAAAATGAGATATCATACGTTAGGGGAAATACCTCAAAAAAGACACGTGGTATTTAAAGATGAAAATGGAAAACACCGTTATGAACAATTATTTGGAACGGAAGGTTTCAGTGGCGTTTCTTCTTTATTATATCACATCCATCGACCAACTCAAATGATGAAATTTGGAGAACCAATTGATGTTACTCCAGTTGCAGCGATTGAAAAAAATATTACACCACGATTGGTTCAAGGGTTCAAAGCCAAACTAACCGATGATTTTTTGGAGGCAAGAACTCCTTTATTTTTTAACAATGACTTGATCATGGGTGTGGCTGCGCCTAGAAAATCCATGACCGATTATTTTTACAAAAATGGTCAATGCGATGAAATGTTGTTCATTCACGAAGGTTCTGGAACCTTGAAAACCTTTTTGGGTGACATCAAATTTGAATATGGAGATTACCTTATCATTCCTCGAGGAACCATTTACCAAATGGAATTTGATACCGAAAACAATCGTTTGTTTTTCATGGAATCATTTTCGCCAATCGAAACCCCAAGAAGGTACCGTAACAAATACGGACAATTATTGGAGCATTCACCTTTCTGTGAACGTGACATGAAAATGCCTCAATACAAAGCTCCAGTGGATGAACAAGGAGAGTTTTTAATCAAAGTCAAAAAAGCGGGAATGATTCATCCGATCACCTACGCAACACATCCTTTTGATGTCGTAGGTTGGGACGGATATTTCTATCCGTACGGATTCTCTATCCACGATTTTGAACCGATTACGGGAAGAATTCACCAACCGCCTCCAGTACATCAAAATTTCGAAGGAAACAATTATGTTGTTTGTTCGTTTGTCCCTAGATTGTATGATTACCATCCTGATGCAGTTCCAGCTCCTTACAACCATAGCAACATTGACTCAGAAGAAGTATTGTACTATGTAGATGGCGATTTCATGAGCCGTAATCACATTGAAAAAGGATATTTCACGCTTCATCCAGGAGGAATTCCACACGGCCCTCATCCAGGAGCAATGGAAAGAAGTATTGGCCAAAAAGAAACTGGTGAATTGGCTTTAATGGTCGATCCATTTCATCCGTTAAAAATGACACAAGCAGCGGTTGATTTAGAGGATGATAGCTATAAAACCAGTTGGCTGGAATAAGAAATAGAACATAGAGAATAGAATATAGAAAAATCCCGTTTTGCGGGATTTTTTTGTTTCCGGTGGCTGAGGCTCTCGAAGCCACATTGCATTAATTCATTGATTTCCAATCTAAATTTAAAAAATCCTCATTTATAAGGATTGTCTTCCTTTGCTACTGCCGATAATTTTGTCATCAATAAAAATCAAATAAATTCAAGATGAAAAAATTATTAATTCTATTATTTGCCGGATTATACTTTATGGCGTGTACAAGTACAGATGATGACGGTGGAATGCCGGAAGAACAGGAAGAACCGGTTGCGTATTGTGATGTAATTGAAGTTTCGGGAACCATCAATGAACCTACGGTTTGGGAAGAAGGTTTTGTGTATGTAATTGACGGATCTGATTTATCTGTGCGCTCTGTTCTGACCATTGAGCCGGGTGCGATTATAAAAATCAGAAATGCAAGTATCCGCATATATGAAGAAGGAAAAATTCTGGCAGAAGGAACCGCTGACAAACGTATTGTTTTCACTTCTCTGGCCGATGACCGTTATTGTGGGGACACAAATGGCGATGGAAATTTCACCCAAGCAGAAAAAGGGGATTGGATCGAATTGGACCTTCACGGAACGATTGCTTCGGTTTTCAAATATGTGGACATTTTTTATGCTGGCCAGCCTAGTGGCGGAAACAGTCATGCAGTATTTATCGATTGGGCTCAGTCTGTTTCCTTTACTTTTGACAATTGTAGAATCGCCCATACCTTCTATCAGCCAGGTAGCAGTTCCTATGCTTTCTATGGAAGTTCTTCTATGCAGGATGCAAGCGTAAGTAAATTCACCAATAATGCACTCTATGATAATGGAAGACCTATTTACTTTAATACTTTCTACCAACTAAATCCAAGCAACATCTTCCATAATCCTGAAAATCCGACTATGACCAATTCACATAATGGTATTTTCCTGAGCATATGGGGTTCTGATGGCAATAATGGTCAATCTGTAAACTGGGACAATACAGAAGTTCCTTATGTTTCCAATTCTCCGTCTGTCACACAAGTACACTCCTCTGCGAGTATTAACATCAAACCCGGTGTCATAGTAAAGTTCATCAATCCCGGAAGTGGCATTCAGTCTTACCTTGGAAATGTAAGTTTAGATCCAACTGCTATTTTGACTTCTTATAAAGACGATACTCATGGTGGCGACACCAACGGAGATGGCAATATCACAACCCCCGCCACAGGTGATTGGGAAGGTTTCCGATATACGGACGGTGGTACAGGTTCTTATTGGATAAACGGACCAAATATTTTGTATGCTGCTAATTAATTAGTGTTTTATAGCAAGAGCGCAAAGTCCTCATGCGCTCTTGTTTTTTCTAAATCAAATTAAAAAATTATATTCTTATGAAAAAATCATTTGTCATTTTATGCTCTCTATTATTTTCAATTTTTTATACAGAAACAAAAGCACAAGCTTTTCAAAAGGGAACGACTGCCATCAATGCCGGGGTCGGTGTAGGAACCGCTTTGGGCGGATACGGAAAAGTAAGGCCTGCTATCAGTTTGTCGGCAGACCATGGAATCTGGGAAGTCGGCGGACCGGGCGTGGTAAGTTTGGGGGGATATTTAGGTACGACCGGTTATAAATATTCCGATTCAAGTTATAATGCCAAATGGAATTATATCATCGTCGGGGTTCGCGGGGCTTATCATTACAACGGATTTGAAAACCTTCCCGATTTGGATTTGTATGCCGGAGCAATGGTCGGATATAACATTGTCAAATATTCATCAGATTTAGACGAAGATTATTTCGGAAAAAGCTATGGCAGTGGCGTCGGAGTAAGCGGTTTCGCGGGAGCCCGTTGGTTTTTCACCGATATGTTCGGCGTTTATGCAGAACTGGGTTATGGTGTTTCTGTACTAAATGCTGGCTTAACTTTTAAATTCTGATGAATCTTTAAATCACAGGGACATATGGGTTTGTGTCCTTGTTTTTTGATTATATTTGATGAACATCCTAAATCTTTCAGCGCAATATATCATTAATTTCAAAACATCTGATTTGAAAAACTTATACTTATTGATCATTTCCTTATGCTATCTGAATTCATTTTCTCAGGAAAATTCAAAGATTGACAGTTTGAAAATCCTGATTGAAAAGGAGAAAAATGTCGAAAAAAAAACCGATCATTTTTATGAATTAGGCGATTTATTTGAAGAATCAAATTCTGATTCGGCGCTGCATTATTATACCGTTGCCAGGGATTTTGCAAAGAAAAATAAATTTGGTTTAGGCGAGGCACGCTATGCCAGCTATGTTATTATGATTCTGAATAAGCAGGGCGAGTTTAAAGAAGCACTGAGATTGGCAGAAGAATCAGCTGAAAAATATAAGAAACTAAATAGTCCCAAAAACCTTAGCATCGCATATCTTAATATTGGGAATCAGTGGCAATATTTGTCAGATTTCATGGCAGCTTCGGATTATTACCTAAAAGCTAAAAATATAGCTGATTCTTTACAGGATAAAATTACGCAACGTACTGTAAATAACAATCTTGGTTCTGTTTTTACAGAAATGAGGCAATACGAAAAAGCAAAAGAATATTCAATTCAAGCATTAAAATTATCAAAAGAAAACAAAGATCCATGGACTTCCCTTTCGCCATTATATAATCTGGCTATCAATGCAAAATATCACAAAAAATATGACGAAGCCATTGACTACATAAATCAGTTCGAAAAAATAGCCAAAGAATTGGGTAGCGAATACGACATCGTTGACGGTTATTTGGCCAAAGGAAATTTTTTGGGAAAAACAAAATTATCCGAAGGCATTTCTTATTTAAACAAAGCGTTGCAAAAATCAAAGGAACTGAATTTCCCTGAAAGCGAGATGTATGGTTACCTTTATTTGGCAGAAATTTATATTGAACATAAAAAATACAAAAACGCCATTGAAAACATTGAATTAGGAATTCCGATTGCAGAAAGACTCGAAACCAAATACGAACTGGCTGATTTCCACAAAAAAGCATCTGAAACTTATGAAAAATTAGGTGATTTTGAAAGAGCACTGACTCATAACCGACAATATGAAAAACTGCATTCTGAAATTCAATTGGACGAAAATAAAAAACAACTCATCGCATTTGAAGCCAAATACCAATTCAAACAAAAAGAAGCTGAAATCCGAACTTTAAATGCAGAAAAACAAGCCCAAACTTTAAAAATCCGTCAGAAAAATTTTCTCAATTTCGCACTTGCAGCCATTCTTTTAGCAGCTGGAATCATTGGATTTTTGGTTTATAAAAATTATAAAAACAGACAAAAATTACAAACGCAAAGAATACATGAACTCGAAACGGAAAAACAACTTTCAGCCACCCGGGCATTATTACAAGGCCAGGAAGATGAAAGAAGCCGAATGGCAAAAGAGCTTCACGACGGATTGGGCGGACTGCTCAGCGGTGTAAAACTTAATCTAAATAACATGCACAAAAAATTAATCATTACAGAAGAAGACGGTGCTGCTTTTGAAAAATCGGTTCATTTACTGGACGAATCCATCAGCGAATTGCGGCGGGTTGCACATAACCTGATGCCGGAAAGCATCCTGAAATTCGGTCTAAACGGAGCCATTGGAGAATTCCTACAAAGCATTCAGAACGAAAACCTGAAAATCATTTATCAATCTTATCACATAGAAAACGGACTCGGAAAGCAACTCGATATTTCGGTTTACAGAATCATTCAGGAACTGGTCAACAACTCCATCAAACATTCGGACGCATCTGAAATCCTGGTTCAGGTAAGAAAAGATGAAAATTTAGTAATCATTGAAGTGGAAGACAACGGAAAAGGATTTGATCCTCAATCGATTGAAAAAGAAACCGGAATGGGACTGACGGGAATTCGTTCAAGAGTAGATTATTGGAAAGGAAAACTCGAGATTGATTCTGAAAATTCCGGAACGGCTGTGCACATAGAAATCCCGGTTTGATATGTAATTTAAAAAAATTGCAGATGAAAATACTCATAATTGAAGACCATCAGGTAGTGGCAGAAGGAATTTCCATTATGCTCAATGAATTGAATTATGTAGAAAAAGTAGAACATGTTATGGAAGGCAAGGCAGGACTTGGATTTCTGGAACAAAATCCCGATACCGACATTATTTTGCTTGACATCAACCTGCCCGACGGAAACGGAATTGAGTTTTGCAACGACATCCGCCATCAATTTCCTAAAGTGGGAATCATCGCGCTTAGTACTTTTAACCAGGCAGGCATCATCCAAAAAATGTTGGAAAACGGTGCGGATTCTTATCTTTTGAAAAACACAAGCTCAGACGAATTGATTGAAACCATTGAAAAAGTTTCGTCGGGGAAAAAGTTTCTACCAGCATCCATCCGGAAAATTTTGAGCAATAACATTCCAACAACTTCCAAGACTCCGGTTTTCACCAAACGAGAAAAGGAAGTTTTGGCACTTATTGCCGAAGGACTGACCAATCAGGAAATCGCTGATCAATTATTTATCAGTCAGCTCACGGTCATCAGCCACCGAAAAAGTTTATTGGAAAAAACGGAGTCCAAAAACACTGCTCAACTCATTAAATATTGTTTTGAGTTTGGGTTGTTGTAGTCCATAAAAAAACCTCAGCGGTTTCCCCTGAGGTTTCTATCTAATATGGAATTGATTTTCTGAATTAATCTCTTCCGCGCATCGCAATCATCACGAAATAAAGCAATTGAGCCAAAGACCCCAAAGCCGCTACCAAATAGGTTCTAGCCGCCCATTTCAATGATTCCTGTGCGCCCGCATATTCGTTTGGCAATACCATATTTCGTTCTTTCATCCAAGCCAAGGCTCTATTACTTGCATCGTATTCTACTGGTAAGGTCACAAAAGCGAAAGCAGTAGTTACCGCAAATAAGGCAATTCCAATCCACAATACGGTTGAAATACCAGAAGAAGCATACAATACAATTCCTCCCATCAAAACCCATTGCAACAAATTACTCGAAATACTTACCATTGGAACCATTTTAGAACGCATTTCCAACCAGGAATAGCCCTTGGCATGCTGAACTGCGTGACCTACTTCGTGGGCTGCCACCGCTGCGGCGGCTGCATTTCTTTCGTGATAAACCACTTCAGAAAGGTTAACGGTTTTGTTGGCAGGATTATAATGGTCAGTTAATTGTCCTGGTGTGGAAATCACTTTTACGTCATGAATTCCGTTGTCACTCAACATTTTCTCGGCAATTTCCTTACCACTCATACCGTTTGCCAAATGAACTTTTGAGTAATGTTTGAATTTGCTTTTCAACTGATAACTGATGTACATACTCAAAAGCATCGGCACACCTACAACAATCAAATAGATTGGATCCATAGTTTTTCGATTTATTTATTTTAATTTAAATTTTACTTCTTTGTAAATTTCCACTCCATCAATTTCAAAAATTATTCCATCTTTTCTTTTGTCAGTCTTAGGTGGCGTGAAATTTTGGATGATTTTGGACTGAACAGGAAAATAGGCATCAACAACATAATTTCCTTGATTATTTTTATCTATATTTTCTAACTTGAATTTGAATCGATTAAGAATGATATGACTAATTTGGGTATTGGGTGGCATCTGATATTCCATATTCACCAAAAATCCTTTGTCAAATTCGTCATAGGATTTCTCGGAATAAGTGGCTGACAAAATTTCATAGCCCAGAATACTTTGAGAAGATTGACAATTCCAATTCAATAGCAAACAGAAAAAACCGAAAATTTTTAAAAATTTCATACCTTTAAATTACCATCCTGAAAACAACTGAATTTAAAAATACAACAAAATTCTACGTTATGAAATCTAAATTTTACCAAATACTCTTTTTGAGCATTCTTATGGTGGGAATCTATTCTTGTACGAATGATGACGATGGACTTCCCAATTCCAAATCGGAAAAGGATTTTGTCTGGAAAGCTATGAATTTATGGTACTATTGGCAGACCGAAGTAGAAGATTTAGCAGATGATCGTTTTCAGTCGGAATCGGATTATCAATCCTTTTTAAATTCCTTTCAAACACAAGAATTATTTCAGCACCTTTTGTATGATTATGGTAATACCGACCGTTTTTCATGGATTGTTAGCGATTATCGAACGCTTCAAAATCAGTTTGCAGGAATCAACAAAACTTTTGGAATGGATTATGGTTTGGTGATTCAAAACACCAATTCCAATTCAGTTTTTGGATATGTACAGTATGTTTTACCCAATTCGCCAGCTGCTCAAGCAGGATTTTCTCGTGGTGATATTTTTACTAGAATCAACGGAACTGCCTTGACGACTTCCAACTATGCAAGTTTGCTTGGGAATTCGACAGCGAGTTTTCGTTTGGCCTATTTTCAAAATGGAGAATTAATCGAAACCAATGAAGAAAAAACATTAACCAGAACTGAGCTACAAGAAAATCCTATTTACCTAACCAAAGTAATTGAAATTTCGGGACAAAAAATTGGGTATTTGGTCTACAATGGATTTCGTGCCAATTACAATGATGAATTGAACCAAGCCATTATGGAATTGGAATCTCAAGGAATTAGCGATTTGATTTTGGATCTTCGTTACAACGGTGGTGGTTCTGTCCAAACTGCGACTTATTTGGGTTCGATGATTACGGGACAATTTACCAATCAAGCTTTTTCCAGTTTACATTATAACCATAAAATGGATCAGAATAATGAAACCTATCGATTTGCCGATATTGCGAAATGGTATGACAATAATTTGAATCCAATTGGAACATTCCCGATGGAAAAATTAAATTTAAATCGAGTTTTCATATTGACAACAGGAAATTCTGCTTCGGCAAGTGAAATGTTAATTTCTTGTTTGGAACCTTATATCGATGTGGTGACGATTGGAACGAAAACCTATGGAAAAACAGTTGGTTCCATCACTTTGTATGATTCTCCTTCTACGTATTTCACCCAAGACAACAACCTAAATCCAAATCATACCATTGCTATGCAACCTATTGTATTTGCCTACAAAAATTCGCAAAATCAATCAGGGCCGACTCATGGAATTTCACCAATGTATGAAGTGAATGAATTGCATTATTTAGAAAACTTACCAGAATTGGGCGAATTAAACGAACCACTATTGGCGACAGCATTGAATCAAATACTTGGACCAGTTGCACCGATCCTATCCCCTTCAACCATCCAAACCTCAAAAATTGGGTCGTCTCAGAGCCTGAATCGCTTTGGAACGGAAATGTATTTGGACAAAGGAATAATTTTACAACCTTAGTTCCTATATTTGCCGCGTATATGGAAATTCAAATCAAAGAAATATTTTCTAGAACGGAATTACGCGAATTCGCTAAATTCCCACTTCGCTTGTACCAAAACAATCCTTATTTCGTTCCGCCATTGGTGGCTGAGGAAATCAATAATTTGGACACTTCCAAAAATCCAGCTTTCAAACATGCGAAAGCAAGGTACTTTCTGGCGTATAAAAATGGACAAATTGTAGGAAGAATTGCGGCAATTATCAACAATATCGAAGTAAATCAATTACAAGATAAAAAAATCCGTTTTGGGCATTTCGATGTAATTGATGATATCGAAGTTTCCAAAGCACTATTTGCCAAAGTAGCTGAAATTGGAAAAGAAAATGGTTTGACCTATATGGAAGGCCCGATGGGTGCAACCAATTTAGAATTTGCAGGGATGCTTACCTATGGATTTGACCGAATTGCAACAGCTATCGGACCGTATAATTACGAATATTATCCGCAACACATGGAAGCTTTGGGATTTGAAAAGCAGAAAGAATGGGTGGAAAATTTCATGACGGCTCCTGAAACCATTTCAGACAAAATTTTTGACTTTGCGAAATTGGTAGCGGAACGATACAAATTAAATGTCATTCATTTCAAAAATTCGAGTGAGCTTCAGCCCTACATCAAACCTGTTTTTGATTTACTTGAAGAATCTTACAAAGATTTGGAAACTTTTGTTCCAATTACTGAAGAACAGAAAGCATTTTATGCTAAAAAATATTCGACCATTTTAAATCCAGATTTCATCACATTCATTGAAGATGAACATAAGAATTTGATCGCTTTTGCCATTACCATGCCTTCCTTTGCCAAAGCACTTCAAAAAGCAAAAGGTCGCTTTTTCCCATTTGGCTGGTATCATTTGTTGAAAGCGCAAAAGAAAAATGACACAGTTGAATTTGTCTTGATTGGCGTTCATCCTTCTTATCAGAGAAAAGGCGTTACGGCGATTATTTTCAAAGAAATGTATGAAACTTTCCGTAAGCACAACATCAAGTTTTTGGAAACCAATCCAGAATTGGAAGATAACCAAAGTGTGCAAATGCTATGGAAAGATTACAACCCTATCCTTCATAAACGCAGAAAAACATTTAAGAAAGCTATTTAATCCTAAACATCTTATTTTTTTAAATCAAATCAGAAAATGAAAAAAACAACACTTTATCTTTTTGTCGGAGTATTCATGATGAACTGGGCATGTAAAAATGAAAATACCACTCAAATTGAAGAAGAAAAAACAGAAGTTGTCGTAAATGAAGGCGAAAAAAATGAAAATGAATTTGATTTAACGTCCATCCCCGTTTCAAATCATGAATTGGGAAAATTTCCATATTTCTCACTTCCTGAAAATCTAAAAAATCAGAACAATCCCATTGAAAAAGAATTCGAAACCTTATATATTCCCATTGATGGAAAATTTCAACCAATTGATGGAAAAGTTTGGAAATCCAATATTGTAGCTGACAATACATCTGGTTCTACTTGGAGTTTGCCTTTATTTTATAAAAATTACGACGCCATTCTAACGGAAGTTGGAGGAGTTAAAATCTTTGATGGAAAGCTAGACGCCGAACAATTGAAATACTTATCTGATAATGCTACTTATTTGGGAGAAGATGGTTCAATTGATTATTGGAACGAGCCAGTAAAAGTTTATGTAATCAGACGTGAAAATGGAGATGATATTTTTGTTCAGATTAGTGGAAATTCAGCTTCAGGAAAAATTCAAATTTTACAAAAAGAAGCTTTTAAATCTACGATCTCTTTGCTAAATGCAGATGAAATTGAAAAAGCTTTGACCGAACAAGGTAAAGTTACCTTGCACATCAATTTTGACACAGATAAAGCAAGTTTGAAAAAGGATGGAATCATTGCCGTAAATGAAATTATGGCTGCTTTAAAAAATGAACCAAACTTGAACATTGAAATCAATGGCTATACGGACAACACTGGGACAGCTGAACATAATTTAAATTTATCCAAACAACGAGCAGAAACCGTAAAAAATGAGTTAATCAAAAACGGAATCGCTGAAAATCGTTTAAAATCCAATGGCTTCGGTCAAGAAAATCCTATAGCGGATAATACAACTGATTCTGGAAAAGCCCAAAACAGACGTGTTGAGCTTGTCAAATTTTAATATCCGACTAAACTCTGGATATCTTCTGTAAAATGGCTTAATTTCTCTTTACCGTTTAGGAAAGTTAAGTCTGCAATAAAACTGAATTGTGTGACAACTCCGCCACATTTTTCAATCAATTTTGCAGAAGCTTCTGCGGTACCACCGGTTGCCAAAACATCATCGTGAATCAAAGCGCGCATTCCTTTTTGGATGTATTGAGGCTGAACCTCAATCGTTGCGCTACCGTATTCCAATTCATAAGATTCGGCAATCGTTGGAGGCGGTAATTTTCCTTGTTTACGAATCAAGACAAAGGGTAGGTTTAATTTTTGAGCAATTTGAATTCCAAATAGAAAACCTCGACTTTCAATTCCACAAACCACATCAATTTTCCCACGGCTAAATTCTGCAAACGCATCTACAATTTCGGCACATAAAGCAGGATTTTGAAACAAAGAAGTGATGTCTTTGTATTGAATACCTTCTTGTGGAAAATCGGCTACTCGTGCAATGTTCTCATCGATTCTTTGACTTAAATCGCTCATTTTTATATTCTTAAATTAAATTTCGTCTAAAACAGTTAATAGGATATCGCAACCTTCTTTGATTTCATCTTTGGAAATGGTCAAGGGTGGCGTGATGCGTAGATTTTGAATGCTATACATCAACCAAAACAAGATCAAACCTCTTTCCATGCACTTCGCAGCAACTTCTAAGGAATACTCTGCCGATTCGAGTTCGGGAGCCAACATCAAACCTCTTCCAGCAATGGTTTTGATTTTCGGATGAACCAATAATTCACGGAATAATTGTTCTTTTTCGTCAATTTCTTTCATCCAAGGACCTTCCAACAATTCTTCCAAAGTTGCCAAAGCAGCTGCAGCTACAAGTGGATTCCCTCCAAAAGTGGTAATATGCCCCAAACTTGGGTTATGTGATAAACAATCCATAATTTCGGCAGATGCAGTAAAGGCGCCAATTGGCATCCCTCCTGCCATACCTTTCCCCATTACCAAAACATCGGGAACCATATTATAATGCTCAAAGGCAAATAATTTTCCGGTACGGCCAAATCCTGGTTGAATTTCGTCCAAAATCAATAAAGCGCCCACTTCCTCACAACGTTGTTTCAACTTCTTCAAATAGTTATTTTGAGGCAATCGAAAGCCCGATGCTCCTTGAATGGATTCCAAAACAACTCCTGCAGTTTTGGATGAAATTTTGGCTAAATCCTCTTCGGAATTGAAATCAATAAAGTGAATGTTGGGCAATAAAGGTCTAAAAGCACGTTTTTTTTCTTCACGACCAGCCAAACTCAATGAACCATGGGTGTTTCCATGATAGGCATTTCTGCAAGCAATGATTTCTTCACGACCTGTATAGCGTTTGGCTAACTTCATAGAAGCTTCGATTGCTTCCGTTCCTGAATTCACCAAATAGGTAGTATTCAAAGGATTTGGTAATACTTCTGCCAATAATTTACACAATTGAACAGGTTTGTCTTGTGCATATTCACCATATACCATAACATGCAAATGGCGATCTGCTTGTTCTTTTATGGCATTGATAATTCTTGGAAACGAATGTCCCAAGGTATTGGCAGATACTCCCGCGGCAAAGTCTAAATAAGCTTTTCCATTTTTCCCATACACATAAGATCCTTTTGCGTAGTCGACTTCAAATCCCGATGCGAATGGGGTAGTTTTGGCTTGGTATTTAAAAAAATCTTCTTGAAGATTGGAAGTTTTCATTACAATATCAATAATAAAACAGCAGCTCCGGCAGCAGCATAAGCTCCAACCGTAAACAAATCAGAATAGGCTTTTGAGAATCTTCTTTCTTTCAACAATTCCTCATCGATTTGATTCTCATGAAATCTCAAGACACGATTGGGTTTGCGTAAAATATGCGAAACCAAGGTATCTCCTTCCCATTTGTCTGCTTGAATTTTGTATTCTTTTTCTTCAACCGTTATTTTATAGTATTTGTTGGGTTGAATTTTTTGTTTCAATCCTGCACCAGCTGGAAGGGCAACCTTTGGTTCTGGATCACGTGATACTTTTCCAGTATTGATTGGATTGGGATCACGGCCCAATGTCATTTTAGGAGTTCCGGCAGATTCACCTTCTATCTCAGAGGTGGTTCTACCTGGAATATTGTTATTGGCTGTAGGAGACTGATTTCTATTGGCCTCTTCTGCCTTGATTCTTTGTTTTTCTTCCTCGGTTATTTCACCCTTATCCAAAGGAGTATTTTTGGAAGAAGCTGAAAGATTTCCTGTGGGTTGCTTTGTATCACGAACACTAATGCCTGCTTTTGATGCAGATTTTTGATTCGGATCACCTTGCGCAATTTCTTCTTTTACTGAATAAGGTTTGTAGATATAACAGCTACTCAAAATAAAAACCAAAGGCAAAAAGAAATAGTTTAATTTTTTCATATTCAATTGTGAATGTTTCGTCTTATATTTTCCAAAAGGTAAAAATACTAATCTATAACGGATTATTCTTTATTTTCTTTCGTTTCTTCAGAAGAATTAATTCCTTGTTCTTTTTCTTCTTCTTCCAGAATTTTATCCAAATCAATTCGCTCAGCTTCAACGGATTCAGTATCTGTATTGGAAATATCGATTTGTAGATTTTCTGGAACCTTGATGAAAATATCTTGCCATCTCAACATGCGTTCATCTCCTCTCCATCGAAAATCCTTGAGATATCTCGCCGTTTCGGGTAATTTGGAATCCGGATAGAGTTTGGAATTGGCTTGAATTCGACAAGATAAAACATCAACATTCTTCCCATTGATTTCGGCTTCTATGATTCCACAATCCGATAAGTTGATTCCGATTCTTTCTTTCTCTAGTGTTTCTTCATCTTCATCGTCCACAAAGGTTACAGACTGCGCATTTTCATGAACTTCCACCAAATTCAAAGAATTGTTCAGAAAATAACCTGTCATAAATTTTCCTTTTACTTGATTGAATTCTTTATCATTCAAGGAATCGACTTTAGCAACCGCAAAAGCATTGTTGAAGATTCGAACCGAATCCAAAACTTCCAATTGAGGATTGTTGTACAAATAAATGGTATCGCCGGTAATTTGTTGATCACCCGACCACATAATGGGATCTCGAAAGGATTTCAACAAACCAATCGTTTCATTGTAAAAGACCGAATCTGACTTTCCTTGGGCATTGGATTTGAAGAATCTCGCATTGTAATAGGCTTTCAAAACACGTGTCGAATCTTTACGTTGAACCGCCATGATGGTATCTGCATGGAAATAAAGCGAATCTTCAGTAAAGGCTTTGACAGCATAGGCATTTCCAGTTACAAAAGCGGAATCCATATCACGATGCGCTTCGGCGTATTCACCTCGTATGAAACGTTGTTCTTCTGGATCGTCCATCAAAACATTTCCTCTCGCCCA
Organism: Moheibacter stercoris; assembly: GCF_040545805.1. NCBI lineage: Bacteria > Pseudomonadati > Bacteroidota > Flavobacteriia > Flavobacteriales > Weeksellaceae > Moheibacter > Moheibacter stercoris. The sequence goes on along the minus strand of NZ_JBEPMO010000005.1, from coordinate 124,556 downwards.
TCCAAATCCGGTTTTATCGTTGAAATACATTTTGTCTCCATGCAATTCCTTGCCTTCTCTGTACACAATCGATCGCTTGTTTAGAAAGGCTTCACCCGTTTTCCGATTGAAAATTCCGCCACCTTCGGGCATATAAATATTGTCTCTCGGATTTTCACGACTTGTCACTCTTGAATTCGCCAAAAATTCCGTTTCACCTGTTTGTTGATTCATCCTCATTTTGTGCGAATCAATTATATAATCCTTTGTTTCAATCCGTGTATTTTGATTGAAATCAATGGTTTTGGTTCTTGTATCGTACTGAAGAATTTGGGTATGCGTGACGGTTCCATCTGAACCTCTAATGATGGCACCTTTGTCTGTGTAAGCTATTCCAGTTCGTCTATCGTAGGTCAAATAAGGAGTTTCAACTCGTTGAGTCGGATCGACCAAGACAACATTTCCCGAAGCGATGATGAATTCCGTTTCACGATTGTATTCGACGTAGTCCGCAAACATTTCTGATTTAGGGTCTTTCATATGAACATTTCCAAAGGCTTTGGCTATGCTCAAATTTCCATCGTATTCCAAACTATCGGAACGCATGTTCATGGTATCGTTGACAATTCGAACATTGGACCAAGCACGAAAGAAATTTTCTTTCATGTAATACACAGCACTATCGCTGTATAATTTGGTTCGCTCATGTTCAAAACCTACGTTCCCATAGGCGAATTGATTTCCTTCAAATCGTTCGGGAGTACTTTTGATCACATCGGAATGCAAATGTTTGATTTTCTTTTTCGGTGGAGTTCCTTGCGTGACTTGCGCCCATGCAAAGATTCCAAGAAAGAAAATACCAAGAAAGGATAAGATTCTGATTCTATTGCTGATTTCTTCTGCCATAAAAATAAAGCGAGTGACTATCCACTTTTATGCCAAAAACTTCTTCAATCGTTGCTTTGATGGATTGAATTCGTGGATCGCAAAATTCAATAACTTCGCCTGTATCTCCTAAAATGATATGGTCATGCTGTTTGTCAAAATAGGATTTTTCGTAATGGGCTTGTTGATCTCCAAACTGATGTTTGCGTACCAATTTAGCATCCAACAATAATTCAATGGTATTGTACAAAGTAGCACGACTCACGCGGTACTTTTTATCTTTCATCATGATGTACAAACGATCGATGTCAAAATGTTCATCTGTTGAGTAGATTTCTTCTAAGATTGCATAGCGTTCAGGTGTTTTCCTGTGCCCATGTTCCTCCAAAAATTTGGTGAAAACTTGTTTTACAACCTCATAATTTTTCTGTTTTACAGCATCCATTTCCATTACAGCAAAGTTTCGGTAAAGATAGTTCTAAATTTGAAGATTTGAAAATTTGAGCATCATTCCTTCTTATAGGATCATTATCGGAACCCAATTCTTTCCCATTCAGTTTAATTTAAATCCCTTATCTTTGCCCCGATTTTATCTCTTTCAGATTTTTAAAACAATCCGAATTCTTCAACAGCAGGGCTTATTTTTCATTCTGAAAAAGCTACTTTAGAAAGAAGGTAAAGTTAGGAAAAGCCCAAATCAAAACATTTGAACGAAATAGCTCCAATTATTGGATTGGCATCCTATTTCCTATTTTAAAAATTATATGACTCAATTTAAGGAATTAAACCTCATTGACCCTATCCAAAATGCATTGGACGCACTTGGATACCAAACCCCAACACCCATTCAAGAACAAGCCATCCCTCCTATTTTACAAGGTAGAGATGTTCTGGGTTGTGCTCAAACCGGAACAGGTAAAACGGCAGCTTTTGCCATTCCTATTTTACAATTATTAGAAGAGCGTAAAAAACAAAATCCCAAGAAAAGCATCAAAGCTTTGATTGTAACGCCAACGCGTGAATTGACGATTCAAATTGAAGAATCTTTCCAAGATTATGGAAAGAATTTGAATTTGAAACATGCCGTTATTTTTGGTGGAGTGAAACAAACACCTCAAGTGGGAAAACTTCGCAATGGTGTGGATATATTAGTCGCAACGCCTGGACGTTTGTTGGATTTGATCGATCAAAAAATCATTTCGCTTCGTGATATAGAATTGTTTGTATTGGATGAAGCAGATCGTATGTTGGACATGGGATTCATCCATGACATCAAAAAATTATTGAAAATCCTTCCTCAAAAGAAACAATCTTTGTTCTTCTCAGCAACGATGCCCAAGCCTATTATGGAATTGGCCAATAGCATTTTGCATAATCCGATTAAAGTAGAGGTTACACCTGTTTCCACTACAGCGGAAACGATTCAGCAGGAAGTATACTTTGTAGACAAAGAAAACAAAGTAAGTCTTTTGCACCATTTGTTGAAAACCGAAATCAACGAAAGTGTATTGACTTTTACCCGAACCAAACATGGTGCGGACAAATTGGTCAAAGCTTTGGCAAAATTAAAAATCACGGCGGCGGCGATTCATGGAAACAAATCGCAAAATGCTCGACAAAATGCTTTGAATAATTTCAAAGACAAAAAAATCAAAGTCTTGGTGGCGACTGATATTGCGGCGCGTGGAATTGACATAGATTTGTTGAAATATGTGGTGAATTATGAAATCCCAAACATTCCCGAAACCTATGTGCATAGAATTGGACGAGGCGGACGAGCGGGTGCCGAAGGAATTGCGATTTCGTTTTGTGATATAGACGAGAGAGACTACATCAAGGACATTCAAAAAACCATTGGTATGCAAATTCCAGAAGCAAAGGACAATCCTTTTCCGATGAAAAATTTCACCAAGTCTCCACCAAAAGTAAAACAGCCAAGACCTTCCAAAAGAGGAAATGCTCCAAGCAAGGTTTCGGATACTTCTTCTGGAAATTCGGCGAATTCAAAAAAGAAAAGCAAACCCAAAAAATATTTTGGATTTAAGAAATAAACAAATTGAATCCCAAGGCAATGCCCTTTAAATCGGAATTTTTTGAGAAAATCTTAACAGTTTATATGACTTATATAAGGTCTGTCTATTTGATTAAAAGCTAAATTTGCCTTTTTCAAAATAAATTATACAAATGAAATTCATTTATTTTTTACTATTAATGTTTAATCAGAATCAAATGGAAAACCCTTTGTTACAAGATTTCAACACGCCGCATGAATCGGTTCCATTTAGTCAAATTAAAACCGAACATTTCTTACCAGCATTTGAAATTGCCATCAAAATGTCTCAAAAAGAAATCGAAGATATTTGCATCAACCCAGCAGAACCTACGTTTGAAAACACCATTTTGGCGTTGGAAACTTCGGGAGAAAAATTGGGGAAAATTTCAACGATTTTCTTCAATTTGAATTCAGCTGAAACCAACGAAGAAATTCAAAATTTAGCCAAAACTATTTCACCTATGTTGTCGAGCCATGGCAATGACATCATGTTGAATCCAGTTTTGTTTAAACGTATCAAAACCGTTTATGATAACCGAAATGCTTTGAATTTAAATCCGGAGCAAATGCGTTTGTTGGAAAGAAAATACAAATCTTTCACGCGTAACGGTGCGAACTTAAACGAAGCACAAAAAGATGAAATTCGTAAAATCGATGCGGAATTATCCAAAACGACTGTGAATTTCGGACAAAATGCCTTGGCAGAAACCAACAATTACTTCTTACAAATTAAAGATGAGTCCAAATTAAAAGGACTTCCTTCGTATGTTTTGGCAGAAGCAAAAGCAGAAGCAGAAAACCGCAAATTGGAAGGTTGGGTTTTTACCTTGCACATTCCAAGTTATTTGCCGGTGATGACCTATGCAGACAACAGAGAATTGCGTCGCGAATTGTTCATGGCATATAGCAACAAAGGTTTTCAAGCAAACGAATACAACAACGAAGCAAACGTTCAAAAAATCGCAGAATTGCGTTTGAAACGTGCCAACATTTTGGGATACAACACCCATGCTGATTTCGTATTGGAAGATCGTATGGCAAAAGATCCTCAAACGGTGAAAACCTTCTTAAACGATTTATTGACACAATCCAAACCATTTGGCGTACGTGACGTGAAAATGTTGGAAGACTACGCAAAAGCAAAAGACGGTATCAAACAATTGGAAAGATGGGATCATGCTTATTATGCAGAGAAAGTAAAAATGGAAAAATACAGTTTGTCTCAAGACGAATTGAAACCTTATTTCGAATTGGACAAAGTTGTTCAAGGAACGTTTGAAATTGCAAAACGTTTATTTGGAATCACTTTCGTAGAAAGAAAAGATATTGACAAATACCACGAAGATGTAAAAGTCTACGAAGTATTGGACGAGAAAGGACAACATTTGGCTTTGTATTATACAGACTTCCACCCAAGAGCTGGTAAACGAGCTGGAGCATGGATGACTAGCTACAGAGAACAATCCAACATCAACGGAAAACAAGTTCGTCCTCATGTTTCAATTGTATGTAATTTCACCAAACCAACAGCTGACACACCTGCTTTGTTGACGTTTGACGAAGTAGAAACTTTGTTCCACGAATTTGGGCATGCTTTACATGGAATGATGGCCAACACAACATATGAAAGCCTTTCTGGAACCAATGTATTGTATGATTTCGTAGAATTACCTTCTCAATTTATGGAGAACTATTGCTACGAACCAGAAGCTTTGAAACTTTTCGCACAACACTACCAAACAGGAGAAACCATTCCTCAATCTTTGATTGACAAAGTGAAAAATGCGTCTAACTATATGGAAGGATACCAAACGGTACGTCAGTTGAGCTTTGGTATTTTGGATCAAGCATGGTACGGCTCCAACCCATTGAAGGTAACTTCGGTTTCGGAATTTGAAAACCAAGCCATGGTTCCAACGAATTTATATCCGGTAGTTGAAGGAACCTTGATGAGTACTTCCTTCTCTCATATTTTCAACGGTGGATATTCATCTGGATACTATTCGTACAAATGGTCAGAAGTTTTGGATGCCGATGCGTTTGCCTATTTCCAAGAAAAAGGAATTTTCAACAAAGAAGTAGCAGCAAAATTCAAGAAATTATTGCAAAGTGGTGGTAGCGTGGACCCTATGGAATTGTACATAGAGTTCCGTGGTCAAAAACCAAGCAACGATGCCTTGATGAAACGTGCTGGTTTCAACTAATTTGTAACAAAATACAAGCAAAAACGTCTAATGGCTAAAAATGACTCTTTATGTTGAATAACTCAAAACTACAAGCCTTTTTAGCCATTGGACCGATTGCTTTATTTTTCCTCCTATTTTTCGGCTATTTCATTTTTGTATTTGGAATCATTGAAGTCTCCATGCAGGATCGAGCTAGTGGCGAACTAGACTTACCCGTAGGTTTGGCTGTAGGAATGGGTACTTTCTTTGCCCTATTCTTTGCTACCATGGCCATTTGTTTTTTCTCATGGATTTACTTTTTGATCCATGCCATCAAAAACCCTAATTTCGAAAAGCCCGAAAATCAAAACATGCGGATTGTATGGATTCTTATCATTGTTTTGGTAAGTATTATTGGCCCAATGATCTATTGGATCGCCGAAATCCAATCCAAACAACCTAGACCCTATATTCCGAGTTAATTGTTTCTTTTTATAGAAACGAAATCAAGTTTAGACTAAAATGAAAGACCCCAAAGAAACAGCCGTTGTCAAGTATTTGGCACATTTAGATAAAATCTTCCAACGCGAACCTGAATTCTTTCGAAATGAAAGCACCATCGAAGGTGTCAATGATGTTTCAGCCATTGTATACAGAGATTATCCGACAATCGGATATATGACTGCTGTAACCTATGGTTTGTCTTTGGTTGAACATCCAGACTATACCGATACTCGTCCAGAACTATGCATTTGTGTAGAGTCAGACGAAATCAATTGGGGGATTGTCATTGGGCATATTGCCAACCATTTGCGTGGGAAATATCCGTTTACCTATGGTTTCACGATTGATTTCAAGAGCCAAGTGGCGAAGGATTCCGAGATGGATGCCTTTTTGGTCTTTGCTCCAACTGTTTTTGAACGTGAAGAATGGGCAGGAATTGATGTCGGTGAAGACTACAAAATTAACCTTACGTCACTCTACCCTATCTATGCTTCTGAACTAGAAGCCTACAACATTATGGGAATTGAGGACTTTTGGAAACATCCAAATTTTCATCCGTATAATGTAAGACGTGAGAAAGTGAGTTTGGGATAATTCGATTTGCGAGCTGCGATATAGGAAGTTGGCCCTTCGACCCTCCTTCGGTGGACAGGCTCTGGTCAGTGACCAGTGACGATATTTATTACCCGAAACTGCGTTTCTCCTCTTAATCTCAAATGCTCAGGGACCGGAGACAGTATAAAAACTAAACATATAAGAAGCACTTGGGAGACTGGGTGCTTTTTTTTGTTTTATTAACGTAATCTGGTGCGTGATTGCATCGTGTGCCTATCTTTTTTGCGTTTGAAACGCTGATTAATATAAGCACTCGTTACCGTTGCACTCAAACGAGCGCTAGAGAAGAAATTATAACCGCAGAGAGCGCAAAGAGTTCGCAAAGAGCGCAGAAACATAATAACCTTAAAACACTTAATGCCTTAATGTTTAATAAAATCAGCAATCTGAAATCCTAAATCTGAAATCCCCTATACCCCAAAGACACAATCTTTAGTCCCATTGCAGCCATTTATACCTTTTTCATACTTCCACAAGAACCTGCAAACAACTCAATGTTCTTGGAAAACGAAAAATCCTTTGGCGAACTTCAAAATTCAATAGTCTACAACCTCTTGTACGTCGGCATTGCAACCAACATTAAGACCCCAATCTGGCGCGCGATTGCATCGCGTGTCAATCTTAATTGCGTTTTAAACGCTGAATAAAAAAAACACTCGTTACCGTTGCACTCAAACGAGCGTTTATTACCAAAGTGGGCTAACTTTCACATTTGAAATTTCCCTATTGCCTTCTTCATAGGAAGAGTAACTACTATTTTTCCAATCTCTTTCATGGTAAACAAAACCTGCTGCTATGGGATTATAATGTATGTAGTGAATACGCTGTTCAATTTTCTTATAATTATCCAACAAAATTGGATGAAATCCATCTTGCCAAATTTTATAATGATCGGCACGGTTCGTTCGACGCGCTTCGTAGGAAAATTTGTTCAATAACCATACTCTTCTACTTTCTGATACTGAATTTATTTCTTCTATAAATTTCTTATTCGTATGTTTCTTGAAATCTCGGATAATGTTTTGAATTTCATTTCCCTCAGAACTTAAAATTAAATGGATATGACTTGTCATATAAACATAGGCGTGAACTTTTAAACCCTTAGCTTCAATACAATAATTCAACGAATCATCCAGTATTTTACTGTAAGAAGGACGAATAAACAAATCAACCCAACCAATAATTGTCATTGTAACAAAAGTAGGAATAGAACTATCAATCACTTTGTATTTTTCAGACATAATGAACTTGTTTTAAATTTAATAACTAGAAATCAATTAAATATAATAAAATAAGGATTTAGTCTGGCGCGCTCCCGAAACATCGGGAGTAACGCATGCCTATAATTTTTGCGTTTTAAACGCTGAATAAGTAAAACACTCGTAACCGCTGCGCTCAAACGAGCGCTAGAAAATCATACCTCCAAATTTGCCCCAAAGAAAAAGCAATAGTTAAAAAACACAAGAAAAATGCTAGGAGGCGAGCAAAACAATAAAAACAAAAGACTAATCCATTTTCACTGAAGAATAAATGGTTTCCAATTTACCCATACAAACAACAGAAGAAAAAAAGCAGACACAGAAAGTAAAAATGCCATTATTAAAAACCCGTAATTATCATCATAAGGTAAAAATTGGGCTTGATAAAGCAAAGACCATATCCATACCGTTACTAATAACAAAACAATTGTATAAATATGGGTTTTATATTTTCCTAAATGTGATTTCACTGGATTGTTAAGAAATAGGATTGATTTGAATTTGTCCACCAATAGCCTTCAAAACCTTTAAAATGGTTGAAAATTGTGGTTTAGAACCTTCCGCGAAAGTCTTGTATAAACTAGGTCTGCTCATACCCGTTTCTTCTGCAATTTTCGTCATACCAATTGCTTTTGCAACGTTTCCAATTGCAACAAGTATTTCAGACTCATTCCCTTCTTAGAGTGCTGTATTTAAATATTCAGCAATCATTTCTTTTGAGTTTAAGTATTCAGCTATATCAAATTTTGTTGTTTGCATTTTATAGATTTAATTTTCACCGAAAAATTTTGTTTTTTATATTTTAAAAGTGCGGAAGCTTTTTAATTTATTAAACTATGTACTAATTGTTGAGTAGCTACTTCTAAAAAGACTTCTAATTCATTTTCTCTAACTTTTTCATATCCAGTTTTTCCTGTTCTTGCTTTATGCCAATTTTTTGAAAAAGCTTCATCAATAACACATGGATATTTACTATTGCAAGGAGCGTATTTGTATGTATATGAACCTACTAATTCATTTTCTTCAATCATCAATACTTTAAATTCAATTTCTGCTCCATATCTTTTATACAAATATGGTAATCTACCATCTTTATTTTTATCAGTGTAATACTTATTTGTTTCATAAATCACATTAAGATTTAATTTACTTATTTCAATGATCAAATCTGTATCTCCTTTTGAAACGTAATCATTATTTATCAATGCTTGATTATATAATTGTCTATCTCTAACAATAAATTGATTTTTCATTAATTCTCTTTCGATTACATCATATAAATTATCATAATTTATTTCTTTTTCTATAAATTGAGAGCTACCATGGGTGTTTCTTGAATCAAATGTACCTAAAATGTTACTATCACTATAGCCATTTGAATAATTCGAATAATTACCTGTAATAATTTTTGTTTTTACATCTTTAGTTCTAATAACCACTTTAGGATTTGGCGTATTTTTGATATAATTCAATAATTTGGGAGTTGGGTGAATTTCATTTTTCGGTTGTTCAAATTTTACGTATTTGGTAGCACAAGAACTTAAAATAATTAGCAAGGTAAAGGATAGAATTCTGATCATATTAATATAAAAATTTGAATAATTATTATTGGTTTAAATCAATTGGTGTAGGTAAATTTAAAAAAAAACATAAACAATCAGAATTTATAAATAATATTAAATTTGATGTGGCAATTCTATTATTAAAAACCTACTACTTAAAACCTAAACTACCTCGGCAACACATACCAAAAGATCGCAAGGAAATGAAGAATACTTCCTGCCAATACCCATAAATGCCAGATGGCATGGTTAAAAGGAATTCGTTTGTTGGCATAAAAGACAATGCCAATCGTATAGGCCAATCCGCCTAGAGCAATGTACCACAAAGCCTCCGAACTTAAAGAAGCCACCATGGGTTTCACGGCAATAACCACCAACCAACCCATCAATGCATATAGACTTAAAGAGAGCTTTTTGGACTTACGCAAGGGCGAAAACTTAAAGACAAAGCCCAAAATTACCAATGCCCAAATTGCCGCAAACATCGTCCAACCCCAAGCTCCTTGCAGTCCTATTAACATCACAGGCGTATAGGTCCCTGCAATCAAGAGATAGATGCAGAGATGATCAATTCGTTTGAGAAAGTATTTTTTACGCGGATTGGTTGCAGCATGATAAAAGGTCGAAGCAGCATATTGAAACGTCAAACTCAACCCAAAGACAATGGAACAAATGATTTCCAATGCTCCGCCATACAAACTGGAATACACCACCATCAACACCAAAGCAGCGACCGCCAAGAGCGTCCCAATACCATGCGTAAGGGTGTTCCATAATTCTTCGTTTTGAAAACGAATGTATTTTTGACTATACGTCATCAAAGTTTATTTTAATAGAACCCGATTTCGGACGAGAAATACACGCCAAAATCAATCCTTCTTCTTTATCAGAATCGGTCAACACAAAGTTATCTGCTAAGTTGACTTCACCTTCTTCCAATTTACACAAACAGCTACTGCATACGCCTCCTTTGCAAGAGTATGGCGCATCTACATCGGCATCCAACAAAGCATCGATCAAGTTTTTCTCACGACTCCATACCACATCGCTGGTTTCACCATCAAGGGTTACGGTTACCGCTACTTCGTCTGGCGCTTCCAATTCTTCTGGTAAAATATCCAATGGACTTTGGTCGGGCGTAAACAATTCAAAGTGGATGTGTTTCTTGATGATTCCTGCTTTGAAAATCTCATTGGAGATCTCTTTGATCATTTCGTTTGGACCACAGACCATGGCTTCATCGACCTCGTTGATGTCCACGATTTGATTCAAGATCAATTCGAACTTATGAGCATTCAATCGACCTTCAAACAAGAAATTCTCCATCTTATGTTCTGTGAATACAAAGTGCAAATGGAAATTGTTGGGATATTGTTCTTTCAAGGCTTTTAACTCCTCGTAGTACATGGCACTATCGGGCGTTTTGTTGGAGTAGAACAAATAGAAGTTCACCCATTCTTCTGTCTGCAAGGTAAATTTCAACACACTCAAAATTGGGGTAATTCCACTTCCTGCAGCAAAAGCCAAAATGGTTCTTTTTTCGTTGGGTTTGGACGGAATTCCAAAACGACCATTGGGAGTCGAAACCTCCAAGGTATCTCCTACTTTCAACTCAGTTGTCAAATACTTGGAAATAAAACCATTTTTTACCGCTTTCACCCCAATGGTCAATTCCCCATCATTGGGACTTGAACAAATGGAATAATCGCGTCGTGTACCGTTGATGTTTAGCGTGATGTACTGCCCTGCTGTAAAAGAAAGAAATTCCTTCTTCAAATGCTCGGGAACATCAAAGGTAATTTGAACTGAATTTTTGGTTAGATTTCGTATGTAGGCAACTTGCAAAGAGTGAAAGTCCATTCCGTAAAATTTTTCACAAAATTAAGGAAACTTCGGTAGTATTTCGGTACGTAGTGAAATGAGATTAATTAGCTGTTTCAATTCAATTTCTTAACCGATTAATTCGTCTTTCTCCTTTCCAAATGAAAGTTTTGCACAGGTTGATACACAAACGGATAATATTCTACCTCCACGTCTGATTTATCCAATCCAAATGCGCGCTCATCTCGTTGTCCTAAATGTTTGTAGAAGAAATAGGTTTTCAAGATGAATCCTTCTTTTAGACTGAATTCATTTTCGACCGATAAATATTTTTCGGTAATGATGAATTTGAAATCGGACTGATTGCTATAAGCCGAATAATTATGTTCGCGCGTATGTAGATTTAGTTCTTTGTTTTCAATTAAATCCGAAATGATCTTTTTGAAGTACAATTCGACTCTGGGTTGAATTCGAAACCCACTGTTCAAGGTAATCTTGATGATTTTATCGTCGACCAATTCCACTACATCATAATCCAAGGTATAAGGTTGATTCGTTCGGTTGATGAAATACAACCAATAGACATCGGCTCGTTTGGGGCGTTTGTTTAGAATCGAATCCATAATTTTTTCTTCCACCGAAAAAGTTCGATTTCCACGAGACAAATAAATCAAATGCGTCGCATATTTCGGAATGGTCAAATCTTCTGACAACTGCTGAATCTTGTCTGCATAATTCCGAACATCTACAAATTTGGTATACTGAATGCTGATTTTTCGGCCATAATAGACCACATACATGGAAAAGAAGAAAATTCCTCCAACGATTAAGGTTATGTATCCGCCTTCGTTGAATTTCATCAGATTCGCAATGAAAAAGGAAATTTCAATCACCAAAAACAAAGCGATGATGCTGTACACCCAAATGGCTTTCCATCTCCGTTTGTACAACAAATAAAAGAACAGTAAATAGGTTGTCATCAACATGGCAACGGTGATGGCGAGACCATAGGCAGCTTCCATATGTTCAGAAGATTGGAAATATAAAATCACAAAAACACAACCGATCCATAAAACAAAATTTACGCTTGGAATGTAGATTTGACCTTTTGTTTCGGTGGGTTGTTTCACTGCAACGCGCAACCAAAAGTTTAGGTTAATCGCTTCGTTGACCAAGGTGAAAGATCCGCTAATCAACGCTTGAGAAGCAATGATGGCAGCCATGGTTGCAATGATAATTCCAGGAAGCAAAAACCAAGTCGGCATCATTTCAAAAAATGGATTTCGTCCAGCCAAAAAGACATCGGGCTGATGAACCAACCAAGCGGCTTGCCCCAAATAATTGACCACCAAACAAAGTTTTACAAATCCCCAGGTAACACGAATGTTGTTTCGACCGCAATGGCCCATGTCAGAATACAAAGCTTCAGCACCTGTGGTACAAAGGAAAACAGCTCCCAAAATCCAAAAGCCTTGGGGGTATTCGACCAAAATCTGATAGGCATAGACTGGATTGAGGGCTTTCAACACAGACGGATAATTGAGAATCTGCAAGAATCCCATAACAAGCAAAACCAAAAACCAAATCAGCATCAAAGGTCCAAAGGCTTTGCCCATTTTTTCGGTTCCCAATCGTTGGACAAAAAAGATGGTGGAAATGATTCCCAAGACAATGGGTACGACCGAAATGTGTTCTAAACCATGAACCATTCGAAGTCCTTCAATAGCAGAAGTAACGGAAACTGCCGGTGTAATGATTCCGTCTGCGAGCAAAGCAGCTGCGCCAATCATCGTGGGAACCACCATTTTTTTCCGTATTTACGTATAAGAGAATACAGCGAAAAAATCCCACCTTCTCCTTGGTTGTCTGCTTTCAATGTCAACCAAACATATTTAATGGTCGTTTGAAAAACCAAGGTCCAAAAGACGCAAGAAACACCTCCAAAAACCAAGGTTTCTGAAATTTCTTTCTTCCCAATAATCGCTTTGAAAACATACAAGGGACTTGTGCCAATATCGCCGTAAATGATTCCTAAGGTGATGAGCAAAGTTGCCCATTTGACTTTGTTGAATTCTGTTGAGTTGGTTAAATGTGTTTGCATGTAGCAATCAATAATTTAGACAAATTTCCAATTATTCCTACTACAAAAAAGAAATTTAACACTATAGCTCAATGAGGAAAATCAATTCTCCAATTCCTCTTTGATTTTCAGGAATTCTTCTCGGTACTTTTTCGCATATTCATATCCGAATTCAAAGATTTCATCCAATTTTTTCACCTCAAATGTGTTGAATTGATTGATTTCATGGGGTTCCAAATACACATCACAAGTATGAGCAGAATTTGATTTAATACTTGACGTCATAATCCGAATGATGCGTTGTATGATGTCTTTGTATCCAGGTTTTCCTTCCATGACATCGATCGGCGAAATGTTCACGCCAATGCTTTTGAAACAAGTCGCTTTGATTTGCTCAACGGGGAAATTGTTCATTATCCCACCATCGCATAAAAAGGAATTGTTTTTATAAGGAACCGGATGAAACACCAACGGAAAACAACAAGATGCTTTGATAGCAAAAGAAAGTGATCCTTGGTTGAAAATCAAAGATTCCGCATTGGTTAAATCACTCACCGACACAAATAAGGGGATTTTCAACCCTTCGAAACTATCATGAGGAATGTATTTCTGAATAATTTTCACAAAAATATCGGTACTAAATAATCCGCCATTTCTTGGAGAAATATTGGAATAACTAAAGAAACTTTCTTTTTTGGTAAAACCTAAAATTTCTTCTGGAGTATATCCTTCTGCAATAAATGCTCCTGCCAAAGCACCCGCACTTGCGCCAGAAATAGCTCCGATTTCAATTTCCAATTCGCGTAAGTACTGAATGATTCCCAAATGGGCAATTCCTCTAAATCCGCCACCCGAAAGTGTTAATCCAAGTTTGTTATTGACAACCATAATTTATAATTCCATTCAAATGTAAAACAAAACGGACGATGAGTTTCCTCAATCGCCCGTTTCTTTTCTTGTAAATAAAATTTTAGTGTTTTGGTGTGAAACCGTCTTCACTTAATTCTCTATGTTCATAATCTGCTACCATTTCGGTTGCATAATCTGTTTTTTCTTTCTTACCTAATCTACGTGTAATACCATCGAAAATCGAATATACCACTGGAACGATGATCAAGGTCAAGAACAAGGATGAAATCAATCCACCAATGATTACGAACGCCAAACCATTGTTCATTTCGGCAGCAGCACCTTTTGCCAAGGCAATTGGAATCATCCCAAAAACCATCGCAATGGTAGTCATCAAAATCGGACGTAAACGTGCGTGGTTGGCTTGAATCAATGCGTTAAAGGTATTTTCACCAGCTGCTTTACGTTGGTTGGTAAAGTCGACAATCAAAATCGCATTCTTACACACCAAACCAATCAACATGATCATACCCAAAATCGTAAATACGTTGATGGAATTATTGGTCAATCCTAAGATGATCATTACCCCAATCAAAGACAAAGGAATCGAGAACAATACGACAAACGGGTGAACATAACTATTGTACAATCCTACCATCACCAAATAAACCAAGATGATAGCCGCTAACAATGCGATACCCAAAGTTCCGAAACCATCACCCTGCATTTCCATATCACCACCCCATTTGTAGCTTACACCTACTGGGCGTTCCAATTGAGAGAATTTCGCTTCCCATTCGCCTGCAACATCCCCAACTGGACGACCTACAACTTGTGCATTAACGTTTACAGAAGGTGATTTATCACGTCTCTCCAACAAACTTGGCCCTGAACTTTCTTCTACCGAAGCAAATTGTGATAATTTAATTTTCTGTCCCATGTTGTTGACAAAAATCAAATTACGAACATCATTGATATCGGAACGGTTGAATTGATCATAGCGAATGTTGATGTCATATTCGTATTCACCTGCTCTAAATTTCGCATCGGTATTTCCACTGAAGGCTGTTTGCATGGTCATTCCAACAGTTCCTAAATCCAATCCCAAAGCAGACATTTTATCACGATCTACTTGAACATTGATTTCAGGATTTCCATCTTCTACTGATAATTCGATTTCAGAAGAACCTGGAATTTTACGCAATTCAGCTTCTGCCTTTTTTGCAAATTCCATAGCCGATTCCAAATTTGATCCTACCACCACCAATTGCAACGGCGCTTGGTCAGCACCCATTAAACCAACTGGCATGGTGTTTACTTTTGCGTTGACCAATAAGGATTCTAATTCTCTTCTTGTTTTCGCAGCGAAAATGAAGGTACTTTCAGTCAATTCTGATTTGTCTTTCAAAATCACACTGATTTCCCCCTGATAGGAAGTTGCTTGACTTGCTCCAAATCCAGAACTTGTTTGCCCAACCATCGTAATCAAATCGACCACTTCTGGCTTTTCACGTAAATATTTTTCTGCTTTTTGGATGACGATATTGGTTTGTTCCAAAGAAGCATCTTTTGGCAATTCAATTTGAACCAAGAATTCACCACGGTCCATTTTAGGGAAGAATTCGGTTCCGACAAAGCCCATTCCAACCAATGACATCGATCCGAAGAACAATAGAATTGCAATCACCATGGTGATAACTTTGTTGTACCAAGTTTTTAAACACCATTCCAAAATTCCAGAAATCCAATGCGTAAAACGCTCCAAAATTCCTTCAAACCATAAGATGAATTTTTGGAATAAGTTTTTCCCTGTCATATGTTCCAATTTCCCGAAACGAGAAGATAACCAAGGAACGATGGTAAACGATGCCAAATAAGAGAATCCAGTCGCAATCATTACCGTCACACAGAATTGTTTGATAATGTTAGAAACCAAATCATTACTCATCGAAATCGGCAAGAATACCACGATAATTACCAAGGTAATCGCCATAACGGTAAATCCGATTTCAGAAGCACCATCGTAAGCTGCACGAACTTTATTTTTTCCCATTTCCATGTGGCGGTGGATGTTCTCCAATACCACAATCGCGTCATCGACCAAAATACCGACCACCAAGGAAAGAGCTACCAAGGACATCAAGTTCAAGGTATAACCCAAGAAATAAATTCCAATGAAGGTTGCAATCAAGGAAACCGGAATCGTAATCATAACGATAAATGCGTTTCGGATGCTGTGTAAGAACAACAACATCACCACCGCAACCAAGAAGATCGCCAAGAAAATATCGAAGATTACGTTATTTGCTGCCACAAGGGTAAATTCTGAGGTATCGTTGGCGATTTTCAAATTCAATTCATTGGCTTTGTAATCCTCTTCAATTTGGGAAATGGCATTTCTTACTTCTTCCGAAACCGCTACAGCATTGGCATCGGATTGTTTCATAACTTGAATCAAAATCGCATCAGATTGATTCAATCGTGCAATTTTCTCTACGTCTTTTTGGGAATCTTGAACGTCCGCAATATCACCTAAACGAATTTGCACACCATTTTGACTACTTACGACTAAATTTCGTAATTCTTCAATGGATTTGTATTTTCCCGACAGACGAATCAAAGTAGAATTTTCACGCGTTTTGACGTTACCTGTCGGGAAATCTAAGTTCGAAGATTGAATCATTTGGCTCACAGCAGGAACCGAAAGTCCATATCCTTCTAATTTATTTTGATCTAAATTGACTTGAATTTCACGTTCTTGTCCACCCACTAAATTCACTTGCGCCACACCAGGAACACGTGAAATAATCGGTTGAATTTTCTTGTCCAAAAGGTCGTAAAATTCGGCACTGTTCATTTTTGCTGTACCCGCAATGGTGATGATCGGCATATCGTCCATGGAGAATTTCACCAAAGACGGCGGATCTGCATCGTCTGGTAATTCCGATAGTATGGAATTTACTTTACGTTGCGCATCATTGAGGGCATAATTGACATCGGCTCCCGTGTTGAGTTCGATCATCACGACCGATAAACTTTCATAGGATTTCGATTCAATTTTTTTCACGTTCTCCAAGGAGGAAACAGCGTCCTCAATCTTTTTGGAAACGGTATTTTCAATTTCAGAAGGTGAAGCTCCCGGATAAACCGTGGATACCGTGATCACATTCACTTCAAATTTCGGGATCAATTCGTATCCTAATTGGGTATAGGAGAAAATACCTCCTAAAGTCAGTATGGTAAACAAGACCACAATCAATGTGGGTCTTTTAATGGATATTTCTGCTAGTTTCATTTTATACTTTTTAAGAATAAAGACAAGAGATGATAGAAAATAGATTCTTTAAGATAAACCAATTTGGAAGCCCATCGTCATGCGTTGAAATTCTTCAATTTTATCTTCAAAATAATTTAACTTCTTTGTGCTTAAATGTTTACGATGATGTGCAATAATGTGTTGAGTTGATAATTCAAAAGATGAACCAAAAGAAACATCTAAAAAATGACTAAATGATTTATCAGTTCTCGCAGAACCTTCTGCTATGTTACTTGGCATAGAAACCGAACATCTACTTAATTGTGATGATAAATCGTATTTTTCGTGTACAGGGAAATCGACTAATAAATCTGAAATTTCATTTGCTATTTCAATTCCCAACTGCCAAATTTTTAAATTCTTATAATTATGTCTTTTTCCTGAATTCATCCTTTTCTATATTCTCTATTCTATTCTCCTGATTAGTTAATAACTTTTACCGTTTTGCCATCGATCAAGTTGATTTGACCACTTGTCACAACTGTTTGACCATCATTCAACCCACCCAAAACTTCGATTAAATCTCCAAAGTTTCTTCCAGCTTGAACTTTCACCAATTTGGCTTTACCATTTTCCACAACAAAAACTTCACTGTTGTTCAATCCACCTACAAAAGCTTCACGCGAAACCACTAAAACAGGTTTTCCTTTCACTTCATCGTCAGCCGAAGAGAAAACAGCTGTTCCATACATACCTGCTTTCAATTCATTTCCTGCAGTATTGGAAACTTGAATTTCTACTGGGAAGTTCAAAGAAGCAGATGCTTTTGGAGCAATGAACGTAATTTTCCCTGTGAATTCTTTATCAGGATACACACTCGCTTTTACTTTGATCACATCTCCTACTTTGAAACGTATGATTTGACTTTCGTCTACTTCGGTACGTAATTTCAAAGTTCCTACATTCACGATTTCAAACATTTGAGCACCTGGAGAAACATAAGATCCTGGTTCAATGAAACGTTGGTTGACTACACCGCTAATTGTTGCACGAACGGTTGTATCTCCTACTCTAATTTTCGCTTGGTCCAATTGTGCCTTTGCATTTTTCAATTGCAAACGAGACATATCAACTTGTTGTTGAGTTACACCACCCGTTTTCAAAGCGTTCTCGTAACGTTGATTGTCAGCTACTGCATTTTGATAAGCCGCTTGAGCCGCAGTTAAATCAATGGATTGAGAGTCTCCTCGAATAATTGCAAGGGTTTGCCCAACTTTCACATAAGAACCTTCATCTACCATCACACGCAAAACTTTTCCTGAAACTTCAGATGGAAAAATCATTTCTTGATAGGGTTCAAACGTACCATTTGATACATAGTCTGTGTTGATATTTTGAAAAGAAACTTTGCTCACATTGACCGCAATACTATCGTTTACTTGCGCTACGATTTTGGTTTCTTCTTCTGACTTCTTTTTATTATTTACCAATGTCATCCCAGCCCAAACAACTAAGCCGATTACTGCTACTGCGATTAGTAAATTCTTTACAATTTTCATATCTAAGGTAATTATTTGTTTATTTTAATGAATTAAGTTCTGCTTTTGATTTCAACAATTGTATTTCTGCCAATTTGAATTGCAATACAGCGTTGGAATAATTATTACGAGCATTTACCAATGCACTTTCGGCCTCCAACAAATCCGTTAAGGTTGCCAATCCCAATTGGTAATTACTTTGAGTATTGTTGACTACTTTTTCTGCCAATTTTACGTTTTCCCCTTGGTTTTCAATGTCTATATAACTGTTTTCAATTTGGGTTTTGGCATTTTGGTATTCCAAATCCAAACCTAATTTGGTGTCTGCAATATCTTGTTCCAATTGACGCAGTTCTATATCTGCTTGACTCACACGAGCACGATTGGCAAATCCGCTAAAAATTGGAACACGTAAATTCAAACTGATGGAAGCAAAATCTGACCAATAAACGCCGTTTTCTAAACCTGAACCGATGGGAAATTTATCACCTTGTCCCATGTAGTTATAACCGGCAGACAAGGACAAACTCGGATAATACGCAGCTTTACGAGCTTCTTTTTGCAATTCCAACAATTCAGATTGCTTGTTCAATAGTTTCAATTCGGTACGGCTTTCTGTATTCACTTGATCGGCTAATAGAAATTCTTCCACTTGGAATTCATTATCGGCCAATTCAATCGGTTGAGCAATTGGCATTCCCATGTAGAATTTCAAAGAATTCTCTAACAAAGAAACCGCATTGATCAATTGTTGACGAGAAGATTTCAAATTGGTCAATTGAACATCTACACGATCTAAATCAATTTCTCTAGCCAAACCATTGTCAAATAAACTTTTGATGATGGAACGTGTTTTCTCCACATTGGTCATGCTTTCTTCTATCGTACTTAACTGTTCTTTTTGAACATATACGTTGTAGTAAGCAGTTGCCACGCGTTCGATGACTTGTTCATCTGTTAATTCGGCATTGATTAAATAAAATTCGCGGGTTGTTTTTGCTGCTTTCAATCCTGTGAACACTGTTTTATCAAATAAGTTTTGATTTAAGGTCACGCCACCAATTGCATTCCACTTTTGACCCATTGCTAAAATGATGAATGGATCTGGAGATTGTTCTCCACCAGGAAAACTACTCGATGGAATAGCTGTTTCTTGCAAAATCGGATTATAGGTAATAGAACCATTGGCGCTAATATTTGGCAAAGCTCCTGCACGAGCTTCTTGAATCAAATATTCACTGTTTTCAATTTGCAACTGCGCTTTTTTTGCTTCCGCTTTGTTCTCCAACGCATAATTGATTGCCTCACGCAAATCAATTACTTGAGATTCTTGCGCAAAACTTGTCCCTGCCATAAAGGCAATGAATAAACTGTATTTTAAAGACTTAAAATTCATCTTCTTTCGGTATTATTTTTTAAATAAAATTTTCATGATTACTTCTTTTCTCTCATTGATAATTCGCTCAAATTCTTTATCGTCTAACCTCATAGATTTCTGTAGCAAAGGTCTTACAGCAAACGGAAAGGACACAAGCGAAGCGATATTAAAAATGAATTGAATAGGGTCCATTTCTTCAATATTTCCTGCTTTCACTTCCTTTTCAAATTCGTAATTGAATGCCTTGATAAAACGATGGTAGTCTTCTTCATTTTGATAATAGCATCCATCATTGATTCGAGAAACTATATAGGTTTCCAAGTAAGGAAACTCGTTACCCAATTTAAAAGAGTCGTCTATGTATTTTTCAATTTTTTGTTTAAAAGGCAAATCAGACTTTAAAATGTTTTCTCGCTGCTCATCTTCCTTTTTTATCGCATCTTCAAAAATCATATTGAAAAGATTGTCTCTAGAGCGGAAGTAATAATTGATCAAGGTCCTATTTACACCTGCGGCATCGGCAATCTCTTGCGTAGTGGCATTGAATTTACCTTCTACGAAGAAAAGCCGCTTTGCAGTGGACTTGATAATTTCTTCTGTTTCGTCTTTTTTCATTTCAAATTGATTGTTTAATAAAAATGTTCAACAATTATGTTTGACATTTTTGTCAAACAGCAAATCTAAGGCCAAAATATTTCTCACAAATGGTGATTTTTATCAGATTTTAAAAAAATTGCCATTCTTTCATTCCCAAGAAATCTTTCTATATTTCCAACTGATTATTTATTCAACTATGAAATTCACTATTTGCTATCTAACCATTTTATTCCTGTTTTTTTCTAGTATTACTTTTGGACAATTCTCCCAAAAAAATCTAGAAAAACATATTTCTTATTTGGCTTCAGACAAAATGAAAGGAAGAGAAACGGGTTCGAATCAAGTGTTGAAAGCTGCGAATTACATCGAAAAAGAATTCAAGAAATATGGCTTAATGCCAAAAGGAACTGAAGGCTATCGACAAGAATTTATCGCAAGAATTAGAAAGGTCGTGGTAAAAGATAGTGTTCGAGTTGCAGAGAATGTGATCGGTTTTATTGACAACAACGCGCCTAAAACGATTGTGATTGGAGCTCATTATGATCATATTGGACATGGAAAAATGAGCTCACGCGATACCTTGAACATTGGAAAAGTTCACAATGGAGCCGATGATAATGCATCAGGTGTTGCTGGGATGTTGGAATTGGCAAGAATTTATGCTACAAATGACATTCAAGAGGATTTCAATCTTTTATTCATTGCGTTTGGAGCGGAAGAATTGGGACTATTGGGATCAAAATATTTTACGGAAAAGCCAACGATTCCGTTGAATACCATTCATTGGATGTTGAATTTTGATATGATTGGACGATACCAAGAAGAAAATGGTTTGGCCATCATAGGACATGGAACCAGTTCGAAATTTCCAGGAATCACTGAGGGTATTGTTTCGGACATCAAATTTCATACAAGCAAGGATGGAAATGGCGGTTCTGACCAAACTTCCTTTTACCGAAAAGATATTCCCGTTTTGTTTTTTCACACTGGTGGTCATCCAGATTATCATGGTTCGGGAGACGATGAGGAAAAAATCAACTACAAAGCTTTGCACTCCATTTTAAAAATCGCCAAAGAGGTTCTTGACAACTCTATGAAAGTGGAGGAAATGGATTTTGTGTGGACAAACTAAAGGATTTACGATTTACAATATTTGATATACGATACTAAATTTAAAAATTCAAACCGTTGACATTTAGGCGTAAATTGGCTTGCGTATCGATCACAACCGTCATATTGGATGGAAAAACCAAAATTTGAACAGGTTGAAAATCTATTACATTTCCTTTTAAAAAGATTCCCGGATAATATTCTTTATTGAAACTATCAGTCAAACTTTCTTTGGACATTTTGATGATATCGCCCATTGGAATTCCATATTCGTCCGCAATCATACGTTTGATCTTTCCCTCAAAAAGCGTGGTGATGGTTTTATGAAATAAGTTTCTTGATTTCAATTGAAATTTCACATCACGAAGCGCAATGCGTTGTTTTGCTTGGTCGTAATAAGGAAATCCTTTGATGATGGTCGTTCCGCGAATTTCTCCTTCTGTATGAACTTCAATCACCACCAAATCATCTTCGGGATACATTTTCATATCCGTAATTTTCACTTTGTTCTTTTCAGATGTCAAGACAAATTCTTGTCCGACAAATTGTTGTTTCGCCAATTCTGTTGCTTTCTCAAAGGTCACATTGGCAGTCGTTTTCAAACTAAAATCGGTTGGAATTTCCTTTTTCAACACATAATTTGGAAAACTCATAGCCAAAGGAGAGGTCATCGGAATTTGACCAATATAAGTTTCCGAATACAGATCCAGCCCTACTGTTCCTTTGATATAATTGGAATAAATGGTTATCGGTGTCATATAAACCGTTCCAGGTGTAATCTTCAACCAAGTTTTGTATTCGGGCGAAATATTTATTGGTGCGTTGAAGTTGTTCCATACCATCAACAAATAAGGCTTCAAATCAAAAGATTCTTTGACTTGTTCGTCTATCACGGTGGTAAATTTCGCTTGCTGTTCTTTCAAAGTAGATTCAATGAGAGAAGCGATCGGAATCTTCACTGATCCATAATCCAAAATAGGTTTGGTTGTCCAATCAAAACCATAGGTTGTTGTTTTGGTTTCCAAAGTCCAATCAGGTTTGAATTCAACCGATGAAATAAATTTCATGACAATTGTAAAATTGGTATCCTGATATACATATTTCCCTAAAGCTCCATATCCCTTTTCAGCCCAAATTTGCAAAGGAACTTCAATTAAAAAACGATTGTCTTTTAAGGCTGTTAATTTGATCGCTCCATATTTATCAACCTTAACTTTGAATTGATCGTTATCATTATCGGTAAAAGAATTGTCTTGGTAAATCGTTCCTTTGATGGAATTGTTGACCAATTGATTGATTTCCTCAATCGAAATGGAAATGGGAACCGAAATACTCGATTTGATTTTCGGAAATATATGTAGGTTTTGATTTGTTTGTCCCCAACCAAGAATGGCAAGTAGTAGAAAAACACTAATAATAAATGAAGATGAATGGACTTTCATATTCCAATATTTATTTGGATTTGATTTAGCAAAGATAGAACCAATTTTCTTGGGAGTTGGATCCTCCTACGGCGGACAAGGGATGGAAGTTGGGAGTTAATATTATTTAATTCGAAATAGATTTCGTCTAAAAAAGAAAAATCAAGCATCTGTTTGAATGCTTGATTTCTCCTGTATTCAAATTAGGAACAAATCTTAATCGATTCGTTCGTTTTTAATTTCTTCTACGATTTCTGGATTTAATAAAGTTGTAATATCGCCGAAATTAGAGAAATCACCTTCGGCAATTTTGCGTAAAATTCGACGCATTATCTTTCCTGATCGAGTTTTTGGTAAACCTGATACGAATTGAATTTTGTCCAATTTCGCAATCGGTCCGATGTGACTTGCGATATGTTCGTTGATTTCGCGTCGTAAATTATCTCGGTCGCGCCCTTCTCCTCTTTCTTTCAGGGTAATGAATCCGTACAAAGCATTTCCTTTGATGTCGTGTGGGAATCCAACAATGGCCGATTCCGCTACAGCAGGATGTTCGTTGATGGCATCCTCAATCGGTGCAGTTCCTAAATTATGTCCGGAAACGATCACTACATCGTCTACTCGACCGGTAATTCGGTAATAGCCTACCTCGTCACGCAAAGCTCCGTCGCCTGTGAAATATTTGCCTCGGAAGGCAGAAAAATAAGTATCGATATAGCGTTGGTGATCACCCCAAATGGTTCTGGCAATTCCAGGCCAAGGGAATTTGATACACAAACTACCTACCACTTGGTTGTCATCGATTTCGTTTCGACGTTCGTCCATTAAAACGGGTTGAATTCCTGGCAATGGTAAAGTTGCATAAGTCGGTTTGGTCGGCGTGATGAAAGGCAAAGGTGCGATCATAATTCCACCTGTTTCGGTTTGCCACCAAGTATCGGTAATCGGTGCCGTTTTTCGTCCGACGTGGTTGTTGTACCAGTGCCAAGCTTCCTCGTTAATCGGTTCACCTACGGAACCCAAAACTTTGATGGAACTCAAATCGTGCTTTTCGATATAACTTAAATTTTCTTTTGCTAAAGCGCGAATGGCAGTTGGAGCTGTATAAAATTGGTTGACTTTGTGCTTGTCGATGATGTCCCAGAATCGGCTAAAATCGGGATAAGATGGAACGCCTTCAAAAATAACCGTCGTCGCACCGTTTAAAAGTGGTCCGTACACAATGTAGGAATGTCCTGTAATCCAGCCGATGTCGGCGGTACACCAATAGACATCGTCGCCTTTGTAATTGAAAATATTTTTGAAAGTGAAGGCGGTGTACACCATATAACCCGCGGTCGTATGCACCATTCCTTTGGGTTTTCCTGTCGAACCTGAAGTGTATAAAATAAACAAAGGATCTTCGGCATCCATAATTTCGGCTACGTTGTCTTTGGCAGCAGCATCGAGCAAAGGTTGAATCCAATGGTCACGACCTTCTTTCATTTGGACTTCTGAATTGGTACGATTGACCACCAAAACTGATTCTACCGAAGGGCAAGTTTGCAAAGCTTCATCTACAATTCCTTTTAAGTCGATGGCTTTGTTTCCACGATAGGAACCGTCGGATGTGATGACCATTTTACATTCGGAATCTTGAATTCGCGAAGCAACTGCCGAAGCAGAAAATCCGGCGAAAACGACGGAATGAATGGCACCAATTCGGGCGCAAGCCAACAAGGAAACGGCCAATTCAGGAATCATTGGTAAGTAAATACAAACACGATCTCCTTTTTGAATTCCTTTCTCTTTTAACACATTGGCCATTCGGCAAACACGTTCGTGCAATTCGCTATAGGTGATATGCTGAGCAGCTTCGTCGGGATTATTGGGTTCGAAAATGATGGCTGTTTTGTCGCCTCGTTTGTTGAGATGACGATCTAAACAGTTTCTGGCTATGTTCAATTTGGCATTTTTGAACCATTTGAAATCGGCATTGATCATATCGTATTCCAAAACTTTGTCCCACTTTTGGTACCAAATAAAGTTTTCGTCTGCTACTCTACCCCAGAATTCTTCGGGTTCGCGTACCGATTTGTTATAGATTTTAAAGTATTTCTCTAAGCTGTCTATTTTGTAATAATTCATGTTTCTAATTTAATCAATTTATCCAAACCTAAATTCAAATTCATCCAAAGAAATAGGAACTTATCTGTTTTTATATTCGGTTAATGCATCTTGAATTTCGTCTAAAATCAGTTCGTCATCAATGGTCGAAGGAACTTGAAATTCGACTCCATCTACGATACTTCGCAAGATTTTTCGCAAGATTTTCCCTGAACGGGTTTTCGGTAAACGATTGACCAATAAAACATTTTTCATCGAAGCCACCGCGCCAATTTTTTCACGAACCAATTGAATGATTTCGTATTCCAATTGGAAACTTTCCATTTCCTCACCTGCTTTCAAAACCACCATTGCAAAAGGAATTTGCCCTTTCAAATCATCGTTTACACCAATGACGGCACACTCTGCAACAGCAGGATGCGAAGCTACGACCTCTTCCATATCAGCGGTGGAAAGCCTATGACCCGCAACGTTTATAACATCATCTACTCGACCTGTGATATAGACGTAGCCGTCGGCATCTTTGTATCCGCCATCACCCGAGAAATAGTATCCTGGAAATTTCTCCAAATAACTCCCTTGAAAACGTTCCAAATTATTGTAAACGGTCATTAAAGTTCCCGGAGGAAGCGGTAATTTAATGGCAACATAGCCTTCTTCACCTGTTGGAAGAACTTCTCCATTTTCGTCTAAAATCTGAATATCATAGCCGCATACGGGTTTTCCTGAGGAGCCTGGTTTGTATGGAAATTGTTCCAATCCCATCATAATGGCGATCATCGGCCAGCCCGATTCGGTCTGCCACCAATGATCGATGACTGGAACGGGAATATGCTCGGTGAACCAATTTAAAGTTGCGACATCACAACGCTCGCCTGCTAAAAATTGGGTTCGCAAACAAGATAAATCGTAGTTTTTGATGAATTCTCCGTTAGGATCTTCTTTTTTAATGGCACGAATGGCGGTTGGTGCGGTAAACATGGTTCGAACTTGATGTTCTGAAATCACACGCCAAAACGTACTTGCATCGGGAGTGCGAACGGGTTTTCCTTCGAAAACGATTGTTGCATTTCGGTTGATCAATGGACCATAAACGGTATAACTATGGCCTACTGCCCATCCGATATCGGAAGCCGCCCAGAAAGTTTCGCCGGGTTGGGCGTTGTAAATGTATTTCATTGAGAATTTCAAGGCCGTGCAATAACCGCCTGTATCACGAACGATACCTTTTGGTTTTCCTGTGGTACCCGAAGTGTACAAAATGTACAATGGATGCGTGGATTCTACTGGAATGTAGTCGGCTTCTTCCGAACCATAAATCAAGGCATCGTAATCAATATCGTATTTTTTGAAAGGAATTCTCGCTCCTAATTTTCGGTTGAATACTACCACATTTAGTGGTTTGTGTTCCGAAAGTTCCATTGCTTCATCTACCAAAGGTTTGTAGGCAATTAAGCGATCGATTTCAATTCCCGAAGAAGCGGTTAAAATGACTTTGGGTTTGCAATCGTCAATTCTGATGGCTAATTCGTTGGGAGAAAAGCCTCCGAAAACGACCGAATGTGTGGCGCCAATTCTAGCACAAGCCAACATCGCATAGACAGCTTGTGGAATCATCGGCATATAAATAATGACCGTATCACCTTTTTCAACGCCTAACGAAAGAAGTCCTCCTGCAAGTTTTGCGACTTCGGTTTTGGCTTCGTGAAAGGTGATTTGCCTGATGGTTTGCGTGACTGGTGAGTCGTAAATGATGGCTACCTCATCTCCAAATCCGTCTTCGATGTGTTTGTCCAATGCCAAATAAGAAGCATTTAATTCACCATCTTTGAACCAAAGTGGATAATCATTTTCGTCTTTTGATAAGATGGTGTTTGGTGTTTTGAACCATTTGATTTGATGGGCTTGTTCTTCCCAAAATTCTTCCGCATTGTCTATGCTCTTGGCATAGAATTCCGTGTATTTCATCCCCAGTATGTATTAATTAAGATTTTAAATTTAGAAAAATCATTCAAAATTTCCGAGAATTATATATTAATTTAACATTAACTATACTCAATTAATACATATTCTAAATAAAAACACAGATTTCATTATCATATTAATAATTTAAGTTTTGAATAATAAACGGATATATTTCAATCAAATAAGAATATAATTTGGGTTTCAGACAAAAAAAAAACTCCCTTAAAAAGGGAGTTTTGCACTAAAAAAATTAGTTCTTATTTTTTAGATTCTTCCAAAGAAACTTTACGGAATTCTTTCATCAATTTCGTTAATTCCAAAGTTGCTTTACGAGCTCTAGTCCCAGCAGCTTTGTTTCCTTTTTCAGCTTGTAAGTCAGCGTCTACTTTGAATGCTTCGATTTCAGCATTGATTTTTGCAATCAGATCTTTCATTTTTATTAAAATTTAAATTTTAGTTTTCAAAAATAGAATATAATTGCACAAAACCTATATAAATAGAGGAAATTTTAAAATTTTGAGTGATAATTTCCACTAAAATCCATGAAATCTTGTTTTAAAGGTTGTAATGCGTGGAAATTCGAGCTGAAATTTCGTAATATTCTGAATTGAGGATAAGCTTCAAATTGGCTTGCTATACATGAATATTATCCTTTTATTATTTGTAAACCATGGTGTCTTTGGCTATGATCCAAATTACCGAATCAATTCGATAATCCCGATCATAATAATAGATCCTTTTTACAGGACTTCCATTTGATTTAACTTCTGTCAAATATTTTTCGTCCAAACGATAGACTAAAATGCTGTCGTCAACCAAATCTAATTCATCAACTAAATGAGCTTTATGTTCCTTCCATGATAAATATACATAGTCTTGAAACTCTTTGTCGGAAAAATTAACATACTGTGAATTTTCATTTTCAGGTTGATGAATCGCCCAAAACTCATCACCTCTCTTCACTAATTTCGAACTAGAATTGAAAGTGGGATCTTTGTATTTTCTATAATCAATCAAAATACTATCAGGATAATTTTTTACAACAAAACCTGCCTCATAATCCTTCTTGCTTTCCAGATACTGTGTATTATCAACGCAAGAAAAAAGAAAAAGAAAAATTGATAGATTTAGTAGTTGATGTCTTTTCACAGGATCTATTTAGTTTATATACTACGTACTTTTTCCTTAAGATGAATAAAATTGAAACTGAATAAATTAGATAACCAATATCCTAAAAAATGCTATCTTTCCTATTTAAACAAACGCCAAAAATTACCTTTCTGAGATTTCTTTCAATTTCTCCAAAGCTTTTGGATATTTTTCTTGAAAGTAACCGATATGATCATCCACCATATCAATTTCCACAATAACCGTTGTGATTCCCTTTTCTTCTTGAAATCGATAATTTTCATGTCCACCAGCCCAGTTTTCTACCATTTCGCCGGTTGTCACTTCTTTATCTCCGTCTATAAATCCATAATGTCTAGCAGACACAAATACTCCTGGAATATTCTCCTCAACCATGGAAACCATCCCTCCTCTTTTTCCCTTTTCGTCAAATCCCACGAATAGAATTTTACTTCCTTTTTCCCAATTTCCCTCATAAGTTGAAGTCGGATTGAAAGTCTTCGTCCAAAATTCGTAGGTTGATTTATCGCTTAATCCTAGCATTTTGTCATAAACCTTTTGAGCTGATGCTAGTATTTCCTGTTTGAATTCTAATTTTTTCATATTCGTTTCCAATTCATTTAACATTCAGTGGCTTAATTGATAACCAATTAATTCATCCATTAAAATTAACCATAAGAAATTAGAGATCGCTAAGTATTTTTAGAAAGTATTTTAAACAAGCTAAAAGATTAAGTTTCTTATTTCTAAAGTTTTCCTTGATGAACTATTAAATTTAATTTTAATAAAAATTCATTCAGTTTATTTTCATACACTCTTCATACACTATCTATGCTTTATCTATACATTATCTATTCTTTATCTAAAACGTAAAATAATTAATATTTCATGAAAAATTAATTTATATATATAAAAAGCCTCCCATATGGAGGCTTTTAGATTATTCTTTAATTAATTTATGAAGTGTCGTTTTTTGATTGGATTGTATCTTGACGAAATAGATTCCTGATTTAAGATCTCGAATATCAATCTTTTCATTTGGTTCGACCATTTGGTTCAAAACAATTTGTCCTAATTCGTTAAAGATTTTCACAAGAGCATTCGATGAATTTTGAATTTGGAAATAATTCATCGCTGGATTAGGATAAATTTTAACTTTAGGTAAGTTTGATTCATTTAAATTCAAAGAACCTTCATTGATAACGCCAACAGCATCCAAATCAAAACCTGAAGATGCAAAAGGAGTGGGATAAGGATCGTTTACTTTATTTCCAAACTGATCAAAACTTGCATATTCTGGATCAATCGAACCTACCACATCAATTAATTTCACATGCGTGATTTTCGATTTATCCAAGAGAGGATGCGCTTCTACATCATCCAAATCAAATGGAGTTCCAAACATAGCTCTGTATTTCCCAGCAAAATTATTGAGATAAGTAGGATCTACATTTCCAAATCCATCCACTTGGGTTTCGGTTTGTGTTTGGCTATGGGCTGGAAATCTGAAATAATTTTGACCGTCAGAACTTACTTCTACGAAAGCAATTTCTAAAAAAGTATCACTGAAACTGTTCTCAAAAACCGCAAAATCAAATCCAGGTCCATTTGCAATGGGTTTTTCAAATGTTAAAATAGCTGTTCCGCGATCACCTAAACTAACCACCACTCCATCTGCGATTCCTATAGCATCAGCATCTTGACCATAGGAAGCGAAATTGCTTCCTTGATCTTGTGCATTTGGATTGGCTATATTTATATAGCCTCTTGTTATTTGCGAAGTAGTTGCCCAATTCACAAACAATTCACTATCATAGGAAATGGCTGTTGAACCTTCTTGTCCCGCAGCTGGCGGATAAGACTGCGAAAATCCTTGGGTACAAAGCATTAATCCTGCAATGATTGTAAACTTTTTCATTATTGAACAATTAAACGATATGTAGAAACTTTATTCTGAAATTGAGTAGTAACTATATACACACCTTTTTCTAATCCTTGAACAGAAATTCCGTTTTTCGTATTGGAAGTAGTAAGAACTAATTTCCCCGTTAAATCAAAGATGCTGACTTTGTCTATCGATAAATCATTCACATAGAAAACAGTTGATGTTGGATTTGGATACAATTGAGATTTTGTCAATTCAACATCTGCTGTGTTCAATAAAATAACTTCATCTGTTGGTATAAATGGTCTTCTTTCACCAAAGCTGAATCCTGCCCATTTTCCATTTTCTAAATTGCTGGTTGCTATACTATTTTCTGTAACCCAATTAGAAAGGTCAGTTCCGATGAACGTTTTCCAAGGATTATCTTCAGATGAAATTCCTTCGAATTCGTTAAATGTAATGGATGAAATTTGATCTTCTGTAAGTGAAAATTCAAAATTTTCAACACGATTAGAAATTCGAGTTAATGCTTCTTCAACTGTAATTGTTTCTTCTTCGTATTGAATTCCAAAGGCAAATGAATTGGCTACGCCTTCTGTATCAGTTCCAAAATCCACAATCAAAATACTTCTGTTTTGACCTTCTCCAATCCAAGTATCTATATCTGATTCTGAAAACCATAAAGAAGAATAAGCAGGAATTGGAGTAACAGGATGCTCGGGTGAAGGGTTCATAAAACCGTAAGATGTTCCATACCATCTCTCATTTTGCAAGGGTTCCGAAATTCCTGCATTCATTGACATTGTTTCGGCTGTTTCACCCGACCAAGTACTCCACCAATCTGGATCTCCTTCCAATCCTTGGTGTGCGTTAAAAATGATGTCATTCAAAAATCCGCCATTGGATCCTGTTAGGTGTGAAAAGTTAGGTTCAGCATCTTCAATGGCTTGAAGCATTTGACCAAATGTTATATTTTGCCCTTCCTCATAACGAAAACCCCAAGCGTAAGAACGATCATCTGTTCCGTCTTTGAAATCAACGATTAAATAAGAAGTTTGAGAACCTTCGCCTACGTAAAATTTCACATCATTACTCGTGAATTGGCCCAATGCCAAAGAGCTAAATAGAATGGATAAAAAATAAATGAATTGTTTCATTTCGTTAAAATTTATAGTTTTATAATTATTAAATACAGTTTTATTGTCTTGCGTAAACGCCATTTGGAATCAAGCCGCTGATAGGATATTGGCTTTGTAATTCTCCCGTGATGGTATAAACAAACAATTCACCATTGCTTTGGTAATCTTTTGCGTCGCATACATATAACCAACCGTTGACCACATTGAAACCATAGAGGATTTCAACACCATCATTTTCTACATTTCGTATAGGTGTGCTTGGATGTTCAAAATGGTTCGTAGATGTTTTATAGATGTTTTTACCAATTGTATAATAGAGCGATTGATTTTCAATTTGCAAATGATTGGGACGCATACCTTCCGTGAAATTTATTTGATCCAGGATTTCACTATTTTCTAAATTGATTTTATACAAAGCTCCATTGCTCGAATAGTCAATGCCGCTCCAATCTTGGTATCCACTACATAAAACAAACAAATGATTGCCGTGAATTTCCAATCCATTTGGGTAATCTGCCACCGTGATAGAACCCGAAATAGTATGGTTGTTTAGGTTGATTTTTGTAAGGGTATTTCCGTAACTATAATCTCCTCTTTGTGCTACGTACAAAGTATTTTCATAAGCAATAAGTCTTTCAGGACCTTGAGGAACGGATATTTTTTCGGTTACTTCAAATGAATCCAAATCAACCACAGCAATAAAGTCATCGGTTGGGTTGCTTCCATCTCCCCAATTGGAAACATAAGCATTGCCATTATAAAAACTGATGTATCGTGGATTGTGAAAATCTCCTCCAATAGTTGTTATGGATTCAAGAGTCGTAGGATTGACAACTTCCACTGTGTTTGAATTGTTGACTACGATATACCCAAAGTCCTTGTGAAAATTCATACTTTGTGCTACATCGCCCAAACTACGACCATTTACTGCGTGGAAAATATCATTCTCAATTTCGCCATTGGAATGAATAAAAGCCAAAGAGGCATTGTTGTAGGTATATCCGCCTTCACTGAGTACAAATACTCCATTGGCATAATTTCCTTCAGTAATTGGGGTTTGAGTTGAATCGTCACTATTACAGGAAAAAATCACTAGTAGAAATAAAAAAACGATAGAAAGATTGCTTGTTTTCATTGTTTATAATGTAAGATTGATAAAAAAGTGAATGTTACGTCCTGGAGCTGGTCGAGCTTGGACAGTTTCATATGCATAATCGGTAAGGTTCAATAGTTCTGTGCCGATTGTAAATTGTTTTTTGGTTCCAAAACGATAATCTAGTCCAATATTGGAAAGAAAATAATGAGGAAGTTGGTGTTCCGATTCGTTTCGAGTAGTGGTAAATACTTTTCCATTGAACAAAAACTGATAATACAAAGAAAGATTTTTCCAAGCGTAAGTAAGGGTTGCAGTTGCTTTGTGATAAGGAACATAAACAAGTTGTTTATCCAAATTTTGATCATTTGAAACGGTATAACCATAGGTTGAATTCAAAGAGAAATGGTGATCTTGAATTGATTTTTTTGCTTGTAAATTGGCCTCCAACCCGTAAATATGAACATTGGCTATGTTTTCTGGTTTCCAAAATATCCCTCCTAAAACGCCTGAATTGGGAATCCATCTGATGAGATTTTCAACCCAATTGTGGTAGAAGGTAAATGTGAAGAAAACAGGCTTGGTTTTGATTTCATTGGTTAGTTCAACTTGATAGGAAGTTTCGGGAATTAAATTGGGGTTTCCTGCTCCTGGCCAATACAAATCATTGTAAGTAGGAATTCTAAAATTTTTCGATCCATTGAAACGAATGGCATAAAAATCAGTCAATTTTAATCTTCCACCCAATGAATAAAGGATTGGATTTCCATAGGATTCACTTAATTCCTGTCGAATGCCTAGTTCATAATAGAATTTTGAATTTACCCAATGTTGAGCCGAAATGGACATGGAGCCAATGTGTCTTCTTTGATCTTGCATAGACGTACCGCTAAATCCATCATTGCGTATGTATTCTAAAAATGCAATGAGGCGAAGGTTTTGCCTAGCCTGATAACTCAATTTAAAATTAGACGTGAATGTTTGGACTTTTCCTGGCTCATAGTTGTCGCTATTTAAAGATTCAAAGTATTTGTAGGATTCAGTCAAATACGCAATCTTAAAGTCGGTTGAGAATTTTTTCTGTTTGGAATCCCAATGAACAAGACTTCTCGTATTGAAATCTTCGTATTTCTTTTTGGTTTCAAATGGATTTATTACAGATAAATGACGATTGGCTTGAAAAAGATTCCCCAAGAATCGAAGCCTGTTTTTTGAATCCAATTTGTGCCCCACACCCAAACTTAGATTTTGATTGTAAAATTGTCCATTGCTATTTTTTCGAGAAGTTTGATTGGAAAATGTATAATCATTGTCAGAAGCATAACGACTTAAACCTAAGTTCAAACTTGTGTTTTCCGACGAATATTTCGTATTGATGGTCGTCGAATACGTATTGAAACTTCCATATTTCGCATTGATTTCAGCATTAAAACCTTGGTTGTACGCCAAATCATTGATCAATTCGATGCTTCCGCCAACAGCATTATTGGTTTCTGCTACATTTCCTGCTCCACCTTTAATTTTTATCTGATCAAAACCCCTAACATTCACCGTATTGAAATCGGTTTGACCCGTTGTTTGAGAATTGATATTTATGCCATTCCACAAAACAATGGTTTGTGAGGCCGTAGTTCCTCTAAAA
This sequence comes from Moheibacter stercoris, assembly GCF_040545805.1. Taxonomy (NCBI): domain Bacteria; kingdom Pseudomonadati; phylum Bacteroidota; class Flavobacteriia; order Flavobacteriales; family Weeksellaceae; genus Moheibacter; species Moheibacter stercoris. The sequence goes on along the minus strand of NZ_JBEPMO010000005.1, from coordinate 90,526 downwards.
GAAGGTGAGGAAACCATTCCTACTCCATTTTCTTTGAAATAGATAGAAGTATTTAGATTCAAAACATTGGTTAAGGAAGGTTGATTTCGTTTCAGAATCGAGTCCGATAAAACTATTTCAGATTGCGTTTGAGATTGTTCAATAGGGTTCTTGCCCAACAAAATAGCCTCTTGCAGGTAAATAGTATCGTCCTGAGCGCATACGTATTGCATCCCCAATACGTAAAAGCAAATAATAAGTGCTTTGTACATATACTTATCTTGCTTTTCCACCGAAAGCAAAAAATAAAAATTAACTTATTTTGGCAGGTTTCCTGGCTTGTTCAGCTTTTTTCCTTCCCATACGATAATTGTACAGTGGATTGTAGTAAAGCTCTTTTGATGAACGTACAGTTGCGGGGACAGCTTCGGCTTTTACCGAATTCCCTTTTAACCCAAATTTTGAAATTTTGGGCACCAAAACTTTGGCAAAAGTATGCAATTGTAATTTGAAACTAAGAGGAAAATGTTGAAATTAACTTTAAGTTAGCATTCTAACTTGTTTTAAATCCTTTGTAGATGCAGTATTTATGTTCGTTTAAGTCAAAAATACCTTATATTTGCGACTCATTCGTTCTTTTCAATATCTTCTTTAAACGATAAGGTTTTACATTACTGTAAATTAAAAGGGAATTGTGTGCAAATCACAAACTGTCCCGCAACTGTAAGTACCCTATGTTTTGCATAAAATACCACTGTTCGTCTAGGCGTATGGGAAGGTGTGCAAAATGGTACAAGTCAGGAGACCTGCCTCATCTTATAACGACAATGCTTTCGTGGATTGAAGCTAAAAGTCAACAGGTCAATTAAGGTATTATTGGCCTATTCTTTTGTGTACTATTACGATTGCTAAAGGTGTTGAAGAACATTTAGTAGTAAAAATAAAATTAGTATAGTATGCAAAAAACAATTCATCTACGCTTTGGAATTCTTTGTCTTATGATTGTCATCGTTGCTTTTAGTCGATTGATTCCTCATATGCCCAACTTTTCACCACTTGGGGCCATTGGTCTTTTTGGTGCAGCCTATTTCACACATAAATGGCAAGCCTATTTAATTCCCATACTAACTACTTGGGTAAGTGATTTGTTTCTCAACAACATGGTGTACGCAAGTTATTATCCGGAATTTACCTGGTTTTACGAAGGATTTTATTGGCAGTATGGAAGTTATTTACTGATTGTTTTGATGGGAATCTTTCTATTCAAAAAAGTCAACATTCAACGTGTCGTTTCGGGAGCATTCTTGGCAAGTATAATTTTCTTTTTGGTGTCCAATTTTGGGGTTTGGATGTCAGGAACCATGTATCCAAAAACATCCGAAGGCTTGGTCGCTTGTTATCTAGCAGCAATTCCATTTTTCAAAGGAACATTAATTGGAAATTTATTGTTTTCAGCTGTTTTATTTGGAACGTTTGCGTTTGCACAAAAACAAATTCCAGCATTGTCTAAAAAAGAATTGGCTTAAATAGATGGAGAATTTAGAACAAGCCATTCAACATAAAATTGATTTCAAAACCAAACCCTTGGGTTCATTGGGAATCTTGGAATCCCTTGCTAAACAAATTTGTTTGGTCCAAAAAACATTGAAGCCCAAAATTCAGAAACCCACTCACTTGGTTTTCGCTGCCGATCACGGAATCACAGAATCGGGTGTAAGTAGTTATCCATCATCGGTAACGGCTGAGATGGTGAAAAATTTTCTGAGAGGAGGAGCTGCGATCAACGTTTTTTGTCGACAACATCAAATCGATTTAAAAATCATTGATGCGGGAGTGAATTTTGATTTCGAAGAGAACGAAGATTTAATCAATTCTAAAATTCGAAAAGGAACCCATAATTTTCTTCATACGCCTGCGATGACGCAGGAAGAATTGGAGAAATGTTTTGAATTGGCCGGAAAGCAAGTGGACATTGTATTTCAAAACGGTTCCAATTGCATAGGTTTTGGGGAAATGGGAATTGGAAATACATCGTCTGCCTCTATGCTGATGAATGTTTTGACGAATTTCCCTTTGGAAGAATGCATTGGAAAAGGAACGGGATTATCTCAAGAAGGATTGGCAAATAAAGTCCGCATTTTGCAACAAGCCAAAAACAATCATCCACATCCCAAAAATCCTATGGAAGCTTTGCAAACCTTTGGCGGATTTGAAATTGCGCAAATTTGTGGAGCGATGTTGCGAAGTTATCAGCACAATATGTTGATTTTGGTCGATGGATTTATTGCAACCGCAGCATTTTTATGTGCAAAATCAATTGAGCCCAACATCCAAAACAATGCGATTTTTTGTCATCAAAGCGATGAACAAGGTCATCAAAGAATGTTGGATTTTTTAGGTGCGAAACCTTTGCTTCATTTAGATATGAGACTGGGAGAGGGAACGGGTTGTGCCTTGGCTTTTCCGTTGATTAAAAGCGCCATCAAATTTTTCAATGAGATGTCCGATTTTGAGTCGGCGGGTGTAAGCAATAAAGATTAAAGCGATGCGAAACGAAATTCAAATTTTCTTCACCGCTTTGATGTTTTATACACGAATTCCTTGTCCGAAATGGGTTGATCATTCGCAAGAATACCTAAACAAAGCAACACGCTATTTTCCACTAATTGGATGGATTGTGGCCTTGGGTGTAGTGACTGTTTTGTATACAACACAATTCATTTTACCAACCACGATTGCGGTTTTGTTGGGCATGGTAACTTCTATTTTTATAACAGGAGCATTTCACGAAGATGGTTTCGCTGATATGTGCGATGGTTTTGGTGGCGGATGGACCAAACAAAAGATTCTCGACATCATGAAAGACAGCCAATCGGGAGCTTATGGTGTGATTGGGACTGTTTTTCTGATTCTCATTAAATTTTTCATTTTAGTGGAACTTGTAGAATTGAACATTTGGAATGCGATCATTACAATATTTCTAGCAAGTGTTTTGAGTCGATTTACAGCAGTGTATATTATGTTTACGGATGAATATGTACGAGAAGACGAATTGAGCAAATCCAAACCCATTGCCAAAAAACTAAGCATCCAAAACTTTTTAATGGCTTCTATTTGGGTGATACCTGCCTTTCTCTTGACAGGATCTTTTTACTTTTTGCTTTTGCTCGTTCCTGTCTTTTTGGTCACCACTTATTTGAAATCTTATTTCAAAAGATGGATTGGAGGCTATACGGGCGATTGTTTAGGGGCGGCACAACAAATCAATGAAGTCGTTATTTTGATCGTTAGTTATATGCTATGGAAATTTATTTGATCCGACATACAACGCCAGCCGTTGCTAAAGGAATTTGCTATGGCCAGACCGATTTGGAGGTGGATATGAATATTTTTTCGTCAGAATTAGAATTCATTCGTGAAAAATTACCCGAAACCTTTGATGCAGTCTATTCGAGTCCTTTGCAACGATGTACCAAACTTGCTAAGGAATTTTCTTCTCAAATAGAAATCGATCCTCGATTGATGGAAATGAATTTCGGTGAGTGGGAACTTCAAAACTGGAAGGACATTCCACAAGATGAACTCAACAATTGGATGGATGATTTTGTTCAAGTTTCGCCACCCAATGGTGAGAATTTTATTGAATTGCAAAAAAGAACGGTTGAATTTCTTCAAGATCTATTATCTATAGGGCCGACGACATCTGCCATTTTCACCCACGCAGGAAATATACGGAGTATTCTAAGTCACATTTTGGAAATTCCATTGAACAATGCTTTTAAGATACAAGTTAGTTATGGTTGTGTGGTGAAATTGAGGTACTCCAAAGAAATGAATTTTGAATTGGTTTCGATAAAGTGATAATTTTTTTTATCATCAATTAAATAAATCCTCTTTAAGTTTATCCAAAAACTCAGATGCGGTTGGGATTGTTTGAAGATTATTTTTGACTTTTTCGACAAGTTCATTAAAACTTGCTTCACCATTTAAAACTTTTAAGGAATATTCAAAAGGATAGAGTGAAATAACACCACCGTCATTGTTGAATTGCAAGGTCATAAATCTCAAAGGATATTCAGGCGATTTATCTTTGTATAAAACGAAACCAAAGTTTTCAACCATGTAAAAGGAAAAAGCCATTGTCAAGGTTAATCCTATTTGTTTATCTTCTTGCTCAAAAAGTTTACAATAACGATAAAAACCCATGCCCTCTTGCACAGCGGCATCTATATTTTTAGGATGATTAATAGGTTCTACAATGGGTTCCTCGGTTTGGGTGTCAATAAAATAACTTTTGAGCATTTTCAAAGAGCCATCTACTAGTTCATTGCTTTTGTCAAGCTTCTCTTCTAGGTATCTTTTGGCATGATAGTCTTCGGTGTAGACTTCTTTTAAAGGTACTCGATTTTTGTTTTCATCCTGATTATGAGACTTGCCTGAAAATAGTTTTTTAAAAAAATTCATTTAGTAGTTTTTAGTAATTTTTGAATTGGATTATAATAATACGAAATTATAACGTATAAAATATTTTATTCTCACTAAATTCAAGCAAAACAAAATGTTAGAATAAAATGTTAATATCTTTCTGTAGTATTTAATGGTATATCTTCCTATTTTTGAATTACTCTATTTCAAACGTTTACAACTACCTCTAATGCAAAAAATCAAGGTGAAAGAATTGGTTGAATTCCACAGGAAATTAACCGAAAAAAGCAAAAAGAATTTTGCGCTAAAATTAAAAACTAGAATTCCTAAAGAAAAGAAAAAAACGGAAGAAGATAGTGGCGGTGGTGATTATTGGACAACAAGCACAAGTTGCATTTACCAAGTTTTTAAACAAGACAACAAAAATTTGTTAGATTATAAAATTAATGATTTAACAAATCGGCTTTTAGCTACTGATCAAAAAAAAACCAAATCAATGTATCAAAAAAACATTGATATTTTAATCGCATTCAAAGATTTCAATCATAAAGATGTTTTACCGAATAGTAATGTAAATACTGAAAAAATTCCACGAGGTAAAAAAATACTTACTATAAGAGGTTTTCCGATTGAAGTTACTCCTCAATATGTTTACAGTTTTCAACATAAAGATAAATTGTATGCTGGGGCAGTTTGGCTTTTACCCCAAAAAAATGGTTATAAAAAATCTGAATTATCAATGTTTTGTGAAATGCTATATAGAAGTTTGAAAGAAAACTTCTCAGACAATTTTCAAATTTCAACGGATAATTGTGTTGTAATAGACACTTATAATGTTCAAACATTATCGTATTCAGAGTTTTTAAGTGATAATTACTCACAACTTATTGAATCTACTTTGGAAGAAATTGAGAAATTGATTCAATAATAATATTATTTTAAATATAAAATATAATGAAACAAATTCTACTAAATAATAAAAGTTCTGTAGCTTATGATGATTCAAATCAAGATGACATAAAAGTTTTTATTGATGGTAAAGAGCATGATTTTAAAGAAAGTACAGAAAATAGAATTGATTATGCTGTTGCAACTAAAAGAAATAAGTATTCCAAAACTTTAAACCATCAATTTGAAAATCTTGTTTTGCTTACTGGTGCAGGATCCTCTATTGATTGGGGTGTAGATGGTAAAGTCGGTCAATCGATGGTTAGTTTATGGGATGGTGTTGAAGCTGAATTAGGATCCAATATTTTTAATAAAATTTTAGAGGTTATAAAATATGATGATTATTGGACTGATGGAGAAATTGTGAAAAATTTAGAAAAAGTCTTATCTATGGCTACTCCTGCTATACCATATATCGATGAAGAGGTTATAGATTTAGCAGATTGTGTTAACAAGATTAAGGTTTTTATCAAAGATGCATGTATGTTGAAATTGCCAGATAATGCTCCTCATTCTATTTTGTTAAATAAAATGACAAAAAGAAAAGTTACTCTTCCAAGATTTAAGCTTTTCACTTTAAATTATGATACTATGTTTGAACAAGCAGCAAGTAAGAATAATTTCACCGTTATAGATGGCTTTTCATTTGGAATTCCTAGGGTCTTTAGTGGTCGTAATTTTGATTTTGATATTGTGAGTAGAAATCAGAGTAGAGTTAAAGAAGAAGATAATTTTATAGAGAAGGTTTTCCATCTATACAAGTTACATGGTTCTGTAAATTGGGAGAAGAAAGACAATAAAATTTATCAACGAGAAGGAATTGAGTCGCCATTGATGATTTATCCGCATCAATCAAAATACGAAAGTTCATATGAACAACCATATTTTGAAATGATGTCTAGATTTCAAAATAGTTTAAGAACAGAAAATGTTTTCTTAATTACTGTTGGATTTAGCTTTGGAGATAAACATATCGTAACTTCTATTATTGAAGCATTAGAGCAAAATCCTAGTTTTCAATTAATGATAATTAATAGAAGTATTGATGAAAATAATGAAAACTTAAAACCTTTTATTCAAGCAGCAAAAACATATTCTAATATTTCAATAGTTGCAGAAAAATTCGAAGATTTCGCTAATTATTATCCTGATTTACAAACCTATAATCATGACACTAATAAACAAATAGTTATCAATCTACCAACAATATAATAATGAAGATTAATCCATTCTTGCATAGTCATTTTTTAGGCTATGTTAACCATGTATCACCCTCTTTTATAAAAATACATTTTCCTTCATCTATATTAATGAAATCATTTTTCCACAATTCTGAAATATTAAAAGGAGGCTTAGTTGGAAATTATGTTGTAATTGAAGGTGAGGACAAAGGTTTTCTATGCAAGCTTTTGGAAGTAACTTTACCTGAAAAAGAAAGATTAGAATTGAGTGAAAAAACATTCTCCACAAAAGAATTTCACCCTACTGGTAGATTAGAAGTTCTTTTATCATTCGATTTATTTAACCCCTTAAATATAGAAAAAGGAGTAAATTCCTTGCCATTGATTGGATCAAAGGTTTTTATTTGTTCGTCAGAATTTTTATCGACTCATTTTAAAAAATTTGGCGTAAAAACAGAAGATTTAGAAACTTCACCTACCATCAAATTAGGAAATTTAATTTATGATAAGAACGTTCCTGTCCATTTATCTTTACAATCATTATTTGCTAGGCATTGCGCTGTTGTTGGTACTACAGGAGGTGGCAAAAGTTATACAATTAGTAAATTTGTGGAAGGTATTATTGATTCAAATTCTAAAGCTATTATAATTGATCCAACAGGTGAATATAGTGATTTTGATATTAGCCCTAAAGTAGAGAGTTCTAAATTTATTACCGATAGTTATTTCCCCTATCAAAATCTTACTATAAATGATTTATTTGTTTTGTTTAGACCATCAGGTCAAGTACAACAGCCAATGTTGCTAGATGCTATAAAATCATTAAAATTGGCAAAATGTTTATTAAATGATCCAACTTATAACCTAGTTTTTAATGAAGAAGAAAACTATTTATTTAGTATAAAAGGTAAAAATGTTCAAGTAACTAAAGGTTTGTTGGTGAAAAATGAAAATGAAATAAGCCCATTCAATAATGCAGTTTTTAAATATAAAGAAATTATTGAGGATTTTTCCCAAAATGATTTTGATATAACATTATTACATAAGCAGATAAGCAACGAATGCTATTTTTCTAATGAAGTTAAATGGAGCGGAAGAGATACAAGAAATTATGGTAATGCTACAAGTTTAATTATTAGGATCAACAATATCATTTCAAATGATAAATATGCTGGAATGTTTGGCTTTAATAAGCCTACATCACTAAATATCATTGAGAAAATTGATTCATTTATTGCTAATTCTGATAAAAATATATTACGAATTAGTTTTGAAGATGTTCCTTATGATTTTCAAGCAAGAGAAATTCTAGCAAATGCTTTAGGTAAATATTTATTATATAGATCAAGAACATTAGTTTTTAGAGAAAAGCCTTTAGTTCTATTTGTTGATGAAGCACATCAATTTTTAAATAAAAAAGTAAAAGATGAGTATTTTGAAAGTACAGAATTAAGCGCATTTGACAGTATTGCTAAAGAAAGCCGCAAATATGGATTATTTTTATGTTTGGCTACTCAGATGCCTAGAGATATTCCTATTGGAACATTAAGTCAAATGGGAACATTTGTAACACATCGACTTATTAATCATTATGATAAAGAAGCAATTTCAAGTGCTTGTTCTACTGCAAATAAAGAAACCTTATCTTTTTTACCTTCATTAGGTTCAGGTGAAGCTATCATAATGGGCGTTGACTTTCCAATGCCTTTGTCTATAAGAATTGATCTACCTTCAATTGAACCCATATTTAAAACTCCTAAATTTTAATACTTTTTGGTACAACTATAAAAATTAATTAAAGTAAATAGAAAAATCTGTTAATTTATTTAATCAAAATCAAAAAAATCTTTTAGTGATATGCCAATTAAATTGCAGAATTTTGAAATAGTATAAATATTTACACCTCTTTTATTGTTTATACTTTCCCAACGATTTAGGAGTTGTCTATCGATTTCGTGTTTTTTAGCAAATTCAGATTGAGTGAGTCCAGTATTTTTCCTAAAAAAGGTAATTCTCTCTGCAATTTTATTTTTAAGCAATATGTCTTCATCACTGAGTTGTGCCATACCGCAATTTTGCAATATTTAAAAATAATTTTGTAATCCATTTGGATAACAATTTTTTATTACTATATTTGAAAAAAATATAAATTTGCAATACTTCCAATAGGATAAAAATATTAGAAGCAATTGCTTAGAATCTCGCACTAGAAAACTGGTAATTTTAAAGGAACGAGATGATAAGTACATTTGCTCACGACCCGGGGCGTGAGCTCACTTATTGTTCCTTGGTATACCAGTACCTCTAGTGCAATTTGTAGAGTTTCACGCCTTTCTTTTTAAAGGTGTTTAGGGCGTTGGTTGGTGCAGTTTGTTTTTTTTAGGCTCTTCATTAAATTTCAAGCTTTGTTTTCATTTCCTACTGGTATAGGCATAGTCTATCATTCAAAATTATACACATGAAAACACTCCCTACTCTTCCCAAAGCTTATAAAGCGCAGCATGTTTTTGATCTTTTACAAAAAGGAAATCCGCTGGCTTTGCAATTTATACACATGCAATACCAGAAAAGATTATTTTGGATAGGCAGACGTATCCTAAAGGATGATTTTGTTTTGGAGACTTTGGTACAAGATGTATTTCTAAAACTATGGGAAAATCGAGAAAAAATTGAAGAACCTGAACATATCTTTTTCTTTTTACGTTTTGTACTCAAAAGAGATTGTATAACGTATTATACAAAACCCAAAAATGTGTTTTTCAGAAATTTAAATTCCCTTGAAAACTATGAAAATTATCAAGATTATTTATACGGTTTTGATCCAATGGTTGAGAAAGAACTTTTAAGAGAACAAGAAACCGAGCAGATAAACTATGAGGAAGTCCAAAAAGTGATTCCGTTTTTAAGTTCTAGGAAACAGCAACTCATCCAACTATGTTTGAAATATGGTTTTCGATACAAAGAGATAGCTACCGTCATGGGAACAAGTATAACTCAGTCTAGCAAAGACGTTAGAAAAGCCATTGCAGAAATTCAAGCCATTTTACTCCTACCTGGTTCGGAAGAGGTCTCAAATGATATTTCTTTTGATATAGCATCAAGGCGTAGTATAAGTCAACAACAAAAAACCATTTTAGAATTACGGCTACATAAAAACTTAAGTTTTGAAGAAATTGCTGCTCATCTCAATCTTTCTACACGCGTAGTTTCAAAAGAGTTTATGGTCGCCTATCATAGTCAATCTTCATCTATAAAATCCTCATCCCATGCCTAAAGACACCCATCATTTAACACGAAAAATACGTTTGCTAATTGACCTACCCGATGGTGAAGAAAAACTAGAACTAATCAAAAAGTTGAATAAATTTCAAAATCGGTGTTTCAGAGCAGCAAATTTCATTGTAACTCATCTTTATATACAGGAAATGATCAAAGATTTCTTTTACTTAAGTGAGGGGATTAAATATAAATTGGCAGATGAAAAGAAAGATGAAATGGGAATATTTCAACGATCTCACCAAAATACTACATACCGGTTGGTTTGTGATAAATTTAAAGGAGAAGTTCCAACAGATGTATTGGATAGTTTAAATAATATGCTACGATCTGGCTTTTCTAAAACGAAAAAAGATTATTGGGAAGGAAATTGTTCTTTGAAAAATTTTAGGCGTGATATACCCATTCCTTTTCCACCCGATGCGATGAGTAGAATAAATTTTCAAAAGGAAAAAGGAGCTTTTTGTTTTCGCCTCTTTTCCATTCCATTTAAGACCTATTTAGGTAAAGATTTTATCGATAAAAAAATATTATTGGAACAGTTAGAAAAAGGTGAAGTAAAACTTTGCACCTCCCAAATTCAACTAAAATCAGGAAAAATTTATTGGTTGGCGGTTTTTGAATTTAAAAAAGAACCTAAAGAATTAAGAGCCGATGTAATTGCTGAAGCCTCTCTTTCTTTGGAAAATCCAATAGTTGTGAAAATAAACAAGGAAAGATTTTTTATTGGTACTAAAGAAGAATTTTTATATAGAAGATTGGCCATCCAAGCGAGCCGTAATCGGATTATGAAAGGATTGGGATCGGTTAATGGTGGAAGAGGTCGGAATAAAAAATTAAAAGCTCTCGATAAGCTGAATGATGCAGAAAAAAATTTTGTTCAAAATCGTTTGCATGAGTATAGCAAAATGCTAATTGATTTTTGTCTAGATAAAAATGCGGGAACACTCATTCTATTGAACCAAGAAGAAAAATCTGAAATGGCAAAAAATGAAGAATTTGTTTTACGCAATTGGAGTTATTATGATTTGATAACCAAAATAAAATATAAAGCTGAAAAAGTAGGAATTGAATTGATAGTGGATTAAAAATACTAGCGGGTGCTTGTACACCCATAAGGTGAGGTCAAGAACACTCATCAAACGCAAATGCATATACAACGGGCGTGAGCTAAGGTTTTAATATTAGGATTATTTTTGAAAACAAATCATAATTATGATTTAATTACCAAAATAAAATATAAAGTCGCAAAAGCTGGGATTGAATTAATAGTGGATTAAAAATACTTGCGGGTGTTTGTACACCCATAAGGTGAGGTCAAGAACACTCACTAAATGCTAATGCATATACAATGGCGTGAGCTATCTTTTTAATATTAAAATTAATTATATGTGTACAAGCTTTAGAGGATAGCTAATGAGTAAGTTTTATATTTTCATTTTTTATACTTTAAAAGAATGTACTGATCTGATTTGCTTCGCTTAATTCAAAATTTGACTTGCGTAGCAATGAGGTTATCTTATAAAAAATAAATTAAAATTAGTGGAGTCTAAAACTATAATTTACTTATTATTCTCAAGTGCATCGAAAACATCATATTCATGAACCAAAATAATTTGGTGTCCAGACTTTCTCAAATCCAATGCTTTTTCAACTTTTCTGCCATAGCAGGAATAAGCCCAACAAGCGTTATTGTTGTCTCCAATTATCAAATAATCAGTCTTTCTAGAAATTGTATTTACTGCGATACCGCCTTTTTCTTGAATTGCTTTTTGCAACCCACTTCTAGAACCTCTACTTAGAATTCCGGTTATACAAAAAGTTTTATCTTCAAAAGTAATTTCAGGGTCAACAGCGCATATTCCTGAAATGTTAACATCAACTATTTCTTTTTCAATATTTTGTTTAATGTCTTCATCTTTTATATCTACAAATTGATTAAGGAATGCTTTTAAAATCAATCTTTCTTCCTCTTCAATTTTCTTATCTGATACAATTGATAAAACTAAGCTTCTAATTTCATCATAGGGATAATATGAGTTTAGATGCTCATTTTGTGATAGCCAATTATGTAAATCGAAAATTTCTTGGTCATTTAGCTGGCCATCTGCTAAAATCCCGTGAAAAATACCTTGCAGAGTTTGAAGGTCTGTGGTTGTAGCATTATAATACATACTGTCCTGCTCATATTTTTGACATAACCAATATAAATCATCTACAGTTTCATTTAACGGAATTTCTTGGGAAATAGCATTTTCTATTAATAACATAAATTCCCTAAAAGGATTTCTATTTACTAACTCATGATGTTCTTTCGCCCACAGCTTTAGTTCATTTATCTCTTCCTCATTTACAATGTTATCTGCACTCATGCCAAGAAGAATGCCTTTCAAAGAGTTAATGGCTTTATCTGCTCTCGATTTTGTTGTTAAGACTTTTAAATTTATGTCTTCAAAATTGCTCATAGTTTTTGATGTATTAAGTTTTAATATTCAGGTTTTGTAAAAAAGATATGGTTTCCTCAAAATCATATCTCACATTTTTAAGAGTGATGATTTGTAATTGAGATGGTAAATATTTTATCCATTTTGAGAAATCTAAAAACAACAAATTTTCATCAATTTGCTTTCTTAAATAATCGTCTACATTCTCAATAAGGGTAGGAAGTTCCTTTAATAATTGAGTGATTTCTTCTATTGATAATGAAACCTCAAAACTGCTAGAATGCTCATCATAGTTATAAATTAGCTCTTGTGATTCTTTGCAATACTTTAGAAGTAAATCTATTGTTCTATTAACTTTTGTTGAATTAAATGTGTAAAAAGTAATTTTTTCATTCCCCAATATAAATGGTCTATCAAATTCAATATCTAATATTTCAATGTTAGCAAAACGATGTCTCAAATCCTTAAATCTATCGGTACTTTCATCATCTAGGTATTCAGGCAGTTTATCCGAAGTCAATAAACTTAACATTTCAAAGCGTATTTCTTTGGCTACATCTCCACCATCTCCTTCAAAAATTGGCTTTTTTCCATCCGTCGCTTTATCTACATAGATTTTCTTATTTTTTAAATCAATTTCTATAATTTTCCAGACTTTTGAGGCGAGTAAAATGTTTTCTCCTTCTCTAATTTGAGGTGTCAGTTTAAGTTCTCCAATTAAGTTTCCTTTATTGATAACCGGTATTAGTTTCTCTGTAATAAAAACGCTGTAGAATTCTTTATTATTAACAAGTCTTTCTCCTGTTAACCCAATAATATATTCTCCTTCGACATTTTCTATTAAGTCAATTTCTGTCAAATGATTAATAATTTCATCGAATTGATTAGCTGAAATATTTGAAAACGAATAATTCGACTTGAATTGCTCAATTAAATCTATTCTAGTGATTCCGGAATGAGATTTTATAACAGATAAAATTTGATGTAGTGCAATATCAAATGGTGTTTGGTTGAAATAAAGATTATCAATAAATCCCTTTTGATATAACTCCCAAATTGCTATAGATTGTAATAAACTCCAATCATCTGTGGAATATAGTGTAACATTGCTTTTTTGTCCTTCTTTCCTGCCGCTCCTTCCAATTCGTTGAACCAATGAAGAAACGCTAAATGTAGAATCTATTTGTACTACTTTGTCAACTGAACCAATATCAATACCTAATTCTAAAGTAGAGGTGCAAGCAATTGAAAAATTTTCATAGGTAGAATCTTTTGCAAAATTTTCAACAAACTCTCTTATCTCCTTATTTATAGAAGAATGGTGTGCAAAATAATTATTGTGTCCACCTACTTTTTGGGTTATTCTTTTTAGCTTATGGACAACTTCTTCTGTTTTTCCCCGACTATTAGGAAAAATCAACGTTTTGTTATTTCTGACATTTTGAAATATATGCTTAACTAAATCCAATGGTAATTCAACTCCATCACTTTCAAAATACCTAAATGATATTAGATTTTCTCTCGGTGTAGTATCTAATAAAACTTTTGTATTATCGGGATTTCCACCTATCTTTTTTATTTCATCGTATTCCCCAATCGTTGCAGATAAACTGATTACTCTAATTTTATTTTTACATGATTGTTGAATTCTATAAAGAAGAGAATTCAACTGAATTCCTCTGTTTGTTCCTAAAAATGAATGTATTTCATCAATTACTAAAAACTTAAGATTAGAGAAAAGTAAAGGTATCTCGTAAGGTCTGTTACAAAACATTGCTTCAATAGATTCGGGAGTGATAAGTAATATACCACTAGGATGCTTTATTAGCTTATTTTTTCCTGATTTGCTAGCTTCTCCATGCCATTTAGTTACTGGAATATCCAAATGAATACATAATTCATCTATTCGCTTGAACTGATCATTAATCAATGCAATTAATGGAGAAATATATAAAACTTGTACGCCTTCTTCTCTAAAATCTACTTTTGTAAGTATTGGTAAAAATGCAGCTTCTGTTTTTCCTGATGCTGTCCGTGCAGAAATTATGTAATTATTTTCTGTATTTATAATCCTATCAATTGCGACTGCCTGAATTGGTCTTAGCTTCGACCAACCTTTATCTCTAATATACTTCCGTATAGGTTCGGCTAATAACTCATAAGCTGTCATAACTCCTGAATAGAATCAAGGTATGATAAATCCATATCCACTCTTTCATCTTCAATTTCAATGTCTTTGAATAATGAGTTTTTATCCAAATTGGGATTCTGCCTCAACAAGTTTAGAATGTTAAGAAAATCTCTTGTTACTTCTCTTGGTGTAAGAAATTCAGATGCACCAGGTTTATTAAAGATTTCTTCCATAAAATTTGTTATATCTTCATCATTTATAGGAGAAGTTATTTTATAATTATAATCGAAAATCTCTTGAAGATTTTTTAATAGAACGTAAATCTCATTATGATTTAATGGAGTCAATTTAATTACTGGCTGTGCAAAATCTCGAATTTCTAATGTTTCAAATTTATTGCTTTGAAGTCTTGTTTTTAATGCATTATAACTAAATAACCCTCGTCTTTCATTTTCTAGAAAATCTTTCGTACCCGCTATATTGAAAAATAAGTTTTCAATTTTTCCCTGAAAGCAATCATTATACATCGTAAGAATTTTCTCGTAATTTTTCTCACGGGTTGCAGTATTTTGAATTTTATATAAATTAATTGCTTCATCAAGATTAATCATAAAACCACTATATCCAATACTAACAAACAGCTTGCAAAAATTTTTAAGCATATCATAGTAATTTAGGTCATTAATTATTTCCCGCATTCCTAAATCTTGTCTTGCCTCGGTTTTGGTTTTATATTCTCCTTTTAACCATTTCAAAGCATTTTTTCTTAAATCTTCATTACCAGTGATGAAACCTTCATAATATTTCATAATCGCTGTTCCGAAGTCAAATGCACCTACATCTGAAAGTTCATTGACTGTTTTGAGGATATTACTTTGTATAAGGGAAAGATATTTTTCGTCTCTTATTTCTGTTAATGGAATATTATTTTCACTAGCAGTTTGAGTAATTACAGTTTCAATCCATCTCTGTAATAGAGTAGGTAAAGCACCTCCTTCGGGTTTGGTCTGAATAGCCAAATTATTAATAATAGCAGAATATAGTATTACTGCTTTACCATCATTAGAGTATAATCTATTATCAGGTGTGAAGTCTGTATTTGCTACGACAAATTTTTGTTTTAAAGCTACTGTATTCAGCAAATGAAGAATAAATGATTTTCCAGATCCAAAATCTCCTATCCAGAACTTCATAATACTATGTCCATTTTTTGCATCATCTAACGCTTTAATAAAAGCATCAACTTCTTCTGAGCGTCCAACGGCAATATGTTGAACCCCAATCTTGGGAACTACACCTCCGATAAGTGAATTAATTATAGCGGTAGCTTCTTTAGGTTTTATTTGTATGTTCATTTTGTTGATATTGTTTTGTAATATTCTTGGTATATGGTAAAAGTTTCGTCCTCTTCTTCAATTAAAGTGTCATCAAGCAGTTCATAACATTTTTCGTTTATACTATCAATAAGAGATTCTAAAAAAAGATTATGCCTTGAAACAAATTCATGTACTTCATCTTTATGAATATTTAAATCGTATTTGATAAATAATTCTAATAATTCAATTTGGATTTCATTTAGCTCAAGTTCAGTTCTATAATTAGATTTAATCAGAACTGAATTAGGAATAATCTGATTTAGATTTAGTAAAATTGTTTCTTCTTGCGGATTTGGAATTGATACATCTTCATTCTCATCCTCCAAATATTCATTTAATAGTACAACTGTATCGGATAATTGTGATTTAACTTCTTTAATTGCATCAATATTAAGTTCAATTTTTTTTCTTTTAACTTGGTAGATAGAATGAAGTTGCTCTAAAGCTTTTTGAAGGTCTCTATCTTGAATAAATTCATTTACAATTTTCTCAAATTGAATTATTTGCTCCTTGGTTTTAAATAATTTTTTCTGAACAGTTTGGTTTATTTTTTTACTGTTTACTGTTGAGGATTTTAAATCTGCATCAATGTATTTAATATAGTATTCAAGAGATAATAACGTATCATATTTAGCTATGAATTTAGAAGCTTCATAATATATGTTTTCAAGAGAGGGGTTATTTATATTAAAATTGGCTAGTTCATCAATTTTATGCTTGTAAGAAGAAATATCTCCTGTGAAATCTTTAATAAATACATCAAAATAAAATTTCCATCTTGTTGTATTCATAGTATTTAATCGCAACTCCGCATTATATGGTAGCTTCTCTATTTTACTTGAATTACTATCAAAAATAGATGGCAGAAATTCAATTAATTGATTATATTTCTCAAGAATTGCAGGGTCTATATTTAACTCAGTATTTAACTTTCTTTTGTGTTGAAACCATTCTCTCAAGTAGTTTTCGTTTAATCTAAATATATGCCTATATACTTCGTCAAACTCATAATCAAACGTATATTTATAATTACTGCTTCCTTTTCGATAACCGTATTGTTTTTTAACTTTTAAGTCTGTAATTTCCTCAACAATTGATTCAAGTTTCTGTCCTTTTTCTTGAATTTTTTTTTCCAGCTCGTTAATTGTCAAAAGAAAAAATTTCAGATTTTGCTCTTTCAGAAATTCTATGTCATTAAAAGCATTGTTAACATTATACAACCTATTTAAAATCGTCTCCTCTTCTTTATTTAAGTTGAATTTCTCTTTGTACTCCTTTCCTAATTTCCAGTAATCATAATCCCATTCATATTGAGGTTGGTAATTGCTATTTACATGTATTGAATCGGAATTATTAAGATTATTTTGAGGAAATGTTTCGTCAGTATTTATTGAAACATCCACATTATCACTAATTGTGATTACTGATTTATCTTTTGCTTTTAATTTTGCCAATTCATTAGAAACATATCTTTTACTGTATGAATATTTTTCAGATAGAATTTCTAAATTATAAAGAAGACGAAAGTAGTTTCTGTTTTGCTCATACTCATTTAATAAATCAAAAAGTAGCAAAAAAGCATAACCACGATTATTACCTATATCAATGTAGTTTTTGTTTAAAAATTCTTTTTTAAATCTGTAATAAAAATCTTGCTGAGCCTTACTAACTTTATTTAAATCTTTAATTGAATAAACATATCCTCCGCTCCAATAAATCGGTTTGTTTAAGTTTGATGATTTATTTAATGACATCGAATGCGAATTTTGATTTCTTATGTTTTCATTTATTGTATTAATTTTTGCTTGAGGTCTATTATACTGAGATTTGAATGTTCCTATATGTAGATTGTATTTCTCATTAAATTTATTATTGGACATAAATAACAATAAGAGAAAATCTATAAAACTTAAAAATAAGGGAATAAATGTCCAACTCATCAATAAGTAAAATACACCTTGCCAAATTCTACCCAAATAAAATTGATGTATTCCTATCCATCCTAAGAAGAAAGCAAAACAAACGGCTGTCCTTTTATATCTCATAAATAATAATCTTAATTAATTATAATAGCTAACAATACATTTGAAATATTGTCGACTACAATATGAAAGTCTCAAATATAATTACTTTATATTAAAAACACATTGTAACACAGTAAATTACTTATTATCCCAGAAGACAATTTATAGAATAATTACATGCTTTAAGTTTACAACCTATAATATATTGGCGATTTCAAGAAAAAGATTAAATTATCAACTATGTATGTTCAAAAAAATCTTTGAAAAGTTTAAATATTTTTATTAATTAAATATATTCTTGATCTTCATCCCATCAGATACATTTCAAACGCTTTGTTTATAAAATTTCCGAGTTCCATTTTATTCCTCGTGGTAGAAGTTGTAATTTTACACTCGTTTGACAAAAATTATGGGTAAAATAGTTGCGATTGCGAATCAGAAAGGTGGAGTTGGAAAAACCACAACTTCGGTTAATTTGGCTGCTTCATTGGGTGTATTGGAAAAGAAAACTCTTTTGATTGATGCCGACCCGCAAGCCAATGCTACATCGGGATTGGGGATCAATGTGGAAGAAGTTGAAAAGGGCACCTACGAAGTATTGGAACATGAAATTTCGGCCAAAGAGGCCATTTTGAAGACTGAAACTCCCAATTTGGACATCATTCCCGCGCATGTGGATTTGGTGGCGGCTGAAATTGAGATCGTGGACCATGAAAGCCGCGAATATTTATTACGTGAAGCTTTGAAAGAAATCAAAGACGATTATGATTACATCATCATCGATTGCGCTCCTTCTTTGGGATTGATTACGTTGAACGCTTTGACGGCAGCCGATTCTGTGATTGTTCCGATCCAATGTGAATATTTTGCATTGGAAGGTTTGGGGAAATTATTGAACACCATCAAGGGAATTCAACAACACCATAACAAAGAATTGGACATCGAAGGATTGTTATTGACTATGCACGATTCTCGTTTGCGTTTGTCCAACCAAGTGGTAGATGAAGTTCATAGTCATTTCCCACAAATGGTTTTTGATACCATTATCCAGCGAAACGTTCGTCTTTCTGAAGCCCCAAGTTTTGGTGAATCCATCATTGCCTATGATGCAGGAAGTAAAGGAGCCGAAAATTATTTAAATTTGGCACGAGAATTTTTAGTAAAAAACAACGATACCGTTTAGAATATAGTAGCAAGTATCCTGTACCAAGTACTGAATACTTACGACTTAATACAAAAACAAAAATGGCAAAACAAGCAAATAGTCGATTAGGAAGAGGACTTTCCGCTTTATTGAAAGATGAACCAAGTGTCATCTCTGCTTCTGACAAAGGAGCCGATAAATTGGTGGGAAACATTGTAGAAGTCGATTTAAAGAAAATCAAAACCAATCCCTTTCAACCAAGAACCAATTTTGACAAAAATGCCTTGGATGATTTGGTGAAATCCATTGCAGTTTTGGGCGTAATCCAACCGATTACCGTTCGTAAAATAGAGGATGGATATGAATTAATTTCTGGTGAAAGACGTTTTCGCGCTTCAACCATCGTGGGTCTGGAAACCATTCCAGCCTATGTGCGTTTGGCCAATGACCAAGAAATGTTGGAAATGGCTTTGGTGGAAAACATCCAACGCCAAGATTTGGATGCGATTGAAATTGCACTTTCTTACCAACGTTTGCTTGACGAAATCAATTTGACACAAGAACAATTGAGTCACCGAGTTGGGAAAGATCGAGCGTCTATTTCCAATTACTTACGCTTGTTGAAATTGGACCCAATCATTCAAACAGGAATTCGTGACGGAATGATTTCGATGGGTCATGGACGTGCAATCATCGCGATTGAAGACGTGGATATGCAATTGGAAATCTACGAAAAAGTGATTGCCGAAAATATGTCGGTTCGTGAAACGGAAAATTTGATCAAATCTTTGAAAAAACCTGCTGCTAAGAAATTAGGAAAAGGTGAATTGCCCAACGAATACAAAAAAGCGCAATTGTTTTTCACAGATCATTTCCAATCCAAAGTAGAAATCAAACGTTCTGCCAACGGAAAAGGAAAAATTGTCATCGACTTTAAATCAGATCAAGATTTTGAACGTTTGAGAAAATTATTCGAATGAAAAGATTAATTCCCTTCCTCCTACTTTCCCTATCGGTTTTCAGCTTTGCACAAGAAGAAAACGAAACATCCCGAAATTTCGGGACAGATTCTACAACTGTAGCAGAAATCGTTCCAGTTGATCCAAAGTTTAAATTGGACACCATTGATTATCTGACCGCTAAAAATCCGATGCGCGCTTCCCTTTATTCGGCAATTCTACCTGGAATGGGACAATTGTACAATAAAAAATGGTGGAAAGCACCTTTGGTGTGGGGAGTTTTAGGAACAGGAGTTGGATTTATCGTTCATTACAACAATCAATACAAAGAATACAGAGGCTATTATTTGGACAAATTGTACGGCGTTCCCTTAGAGAATCCGACCTTGCAACAAATGTCTTTGGAAAATATCGCCAACATACAAGATGATCGCAAACGAACACGCGATTATGCCATTGCTCTAACGGCTTTGGCTTATATTTTAAACATTGTGGACGCTTCGGTTGATGCGCATTTATTTGGGATAAAAAAAGATCCCGATTTGTCCTTTCAACCTACGGTTATTGAAAACAATTACACCCTCGATTTGGCTTTGGGAATGGGTGTCAATTATAAATTTTAGATTTTTGATTGAAATTTCTGTCCTGAAACTTCAAACGTTAAACGTTAAACTTTTTACATGAACATAGCAATTGTCGGATACGGAAAAATGGGAAAAGCGATTGAGGAAATCTTAATCGAACGCGGACATCATGTCGTGGCGAAATTGAACCAAAAACCGACGTCTCAAGATTTAGAAAACGTAGATGTTGCCATTGAATTTTCCAATCCTGAAGTAGCTTATGAAAATATCAAAACCTTGTTGGAACATAAAATTCCGACGATTTCTGGAACGACGGGTTGGTTGGATCGTTTAGAGGAAATCAAAGCCATCAACCAAGAAAACAATGCTGCTTTTATTTACGGTTCGAATTTTAGTTTGGGCGTGAATTTGTTTTTCGAATTGAATGCACATTTGGCGAAATTGATGAGAAATTACCCTCAATATCAAGTGGAAATCGAGGAAATTCATCATACCCAAAAATTGGATGCTCCGAGTGGAACAGCCATTTCACTAGCCGAACAAATTTTTGACCAATCGAATTTGACGAACTGGGAATTGGACGGAAAATCAGAAGAAAAAAACTTACCGATTTACGCCAAACGAATTGAAAATGTTCCTGGAACGCATACTGTTTCTTACGTTTCGGACATCGATACCATCGAAATCAAACATACAGCGCATAGCAGAAAAGGCTTTGCTTTGGGAGCGGTGATTGCTGCCGAATGGATTCATGGGAAACAAGGATTCTTCACCATGAAAGATGTTTTGGGATTAACCTAAATTCATTTCCTATGCAGATCTATTTCGACCGTATTGCCCAATTTCAACAGGATTTAGATCGACAAAAACGCAAATCTACCACCTTAAGCATCATCCGTTTAGGGATTTTCATTCTATGTATTCTGTCTTTTTATGTGGGATTTTCCAAAGAATTGATTTGGGGATGGGTTGCACTATTGCTTGGCTTGATGCTCTTTCTTGTCACGATCAAAATTCATTCGAAACTAAAATGTCATTTACAAATTCAATCCAATCTTCTCGAAATCAACCAGAAAGAATGGAAGTATTTGACCCAAAACGAAGTCAATTTTCCAGATGGAACTGAATTTATCAATACCTCGCATGCGCACTCCTATGATTTGGATATTTTTGGCCCGAATTCATTGTATCAGCATCTCAACCGAACGCATACCTATAAAGGTTCCTTGGTACTTTTCGATTTATTGGTTTCACATCTTTCACCAAAAGATATAGTGGACAATCAAATCGCTATAGAAGAATTGGCTCAGAATCTTAGCTGGAGGCAAAAGTTTGAAGCGATTTCATCCTATGTTTCTGACGAGCAAGAAGATTATGAATTCTTCAGCAATTGGAGCCAAATGAAGGTTCAAAAAACTGGAATGTTCATGGATATTGCTTCCTATTTACTTCCTGTTGTTTTGATTGCAACGGCTTTCTATGGTTGGATTCAAGGCGTTTCGGTCATCAATTATTTGTTTGGATTGTTTGTATTGAATTTGCTTCTTTCTTTTTCACAAGCCAAAAAAATCAAACGAGAAATAGAGAATTCTGACCGAATTGACGAAATCACCAAAGGCTACGGAATATTGTTAGAAGAAATTGAGAACCAAACTTTTGCAAGTTCCAAATTGATTCATTTACAAGAAAAAATTCAAGTTGAAAATCAAAAAGCAAGTTCAAGCATTCGTCAACTTTCGCAATTATTTGCTGATTTGAACAACATTCAAAATGTGTTTGGTGCTATTTTGATGAACGGAACAATTTTTTATCATACGCATCGCCTGAGAAAATTCAACCAATGGAAAATGCAACATGCCTCGCAATTGAAAAATTGGTTGGAGGTTATTGGTGAATTTGAAGCCTTGAATTCTTTGAGCAATTTTGCCTACAACAATCCTTCTTTTGTCTATCCGAAATTGAACCAAGAATTTCAACTAAATTTCGAAGAACTCGGTCACCCATTGATTCCATCTACGAAACGGATTACCAACGACATTTCCTTTGAGGAAAAGCCTTTTACCATTTTGACAGGTTCCAATATGTCTGGGAAAAGTACATTTTCGAGAACTTTGGGAATCAATATGGTTTTGGCTGGAATTGGTTCGGTTGTTTGTGCAAAAAAAGCCAATATTCATCCGCTTCCCGTTTTGGTTTCCATGCGACAATCCGATTCTTTGTCAGACAGCGAATCCTATTTCTTTGCCGAAGTGAAACGATTGAAAGAACTGATGGACAATCTCTCCACTACTCCCTCTTTTGTACTGTTAGATGAAATTTTACGAGGAACCAATTCAGATGACAAACAATCGGGAACGATGGGCGTCATACGAAAACTGATGTCCAATAAAGCAATTGGAATGATTGCAACGCATGATATTGAAGTCTGCAAAATGGAATCGGAATACCCCAACCAAATTACCAACCGTTGTTTTGAAGTGGAGATTATCAATGATGAATTGGTTTTTGATTATAAACTTCGTGATGGCATTTGTCGAAATAAAAGCGCGACTTTTCTGATGAAAAAAATGCAGATAATTGACTAATCTTTGTTAGAGAAAACTTAAAACCCAAAATTGCTTTCTAAACTTTTTATATTTGTAACACATTTGTAGTACTAGAGACAGATTCATTTATGGAAATATTACTTTATTGGCTCATCGGTTTTTTACTTTATAACCTTATTTACGGGGCTTCCACTTGGCAATTGTACAAAAATGCTGGAAGAAATCCGCTTCATGCATTCATCCCTTTTTATAATTTTTGGATTGGTTTGGAATTGATTCAACGACCAAAATGGTGGATCATTTTATTGTTCACTCCGATTGTGGCTCCTATTATGTGGGCGGTCTATTGGGTTGATTTTGCTAGAAGTTTTGGGAAACAAACTTGGACCCATGCGATTTTGATGATTGTGACATTAGGATTGTATGCCTTTTATTTGAATTATGTTGAAAAACCCGATTACGAAGGACCAGAAGAACGCAAAGGAACCTTTATCGCTTCTTTGTTGTTTGCAGTAGTATTGGCAACCTTGGTTCACACATGGTTCATCCAACCGATGGTTGTACCAACAGGTTCCATGGAGAATACTATCAAAATTGGTGATGCCTTATTTGTGGAAAAAGTGAGTTTAGGCGTTCGTGTACCTTTCACACCCATTGGAATCCCATTCTCGGAATTCATCAACCGAAATGCCTATGTGGACAAAGCGAGAATGCCTTATATGCGTTTGCCAGGCTGGAGTTCTTTAAAATCAAATGATATTGTGGTATTTAATTATCCGGCTGACTCTTTATACGATGCAATTGACCGTCGCGATGCCTATGTAAAACGATTGGTCGGAATGCCTGGTGATTCGGTGAAATTTGACCATGGAGATTTGTTTGTCAACGGAAAACCTTTTGTTGGAAAGAAAGATGCCATCATTCAGAATCGTTATAGAATCAATTCCAAAAACATTTTAAGTCCAGAATTGTTGTATCAAGACTATGGTTTGTTGCAAAACGTCGATTATCGTTTTTGGCCAGATGGTTATATGGGCGTACCAGCTCGTGAAGGCGAAACCTACAACTATATGTTCATGGCTTTGTCTCCTGAAATGGTAAAGCGATTGGAAACCAATCCTAACATCAAAGCAACTCGTTTCTTTACGCCAAAAGAAGTAAAAGAAACTCAAAGTTTCCACAATTCATCCAAAGTCGATTCTGCAAATTCATTCCCAATTGACCGAAATTGGAACCAGGATTATTATGGATCTTACTATGTTCCGAAAAAAGGAGATGTTGTCAAATTGGATAAATCAACCATTGAATTATACCGAAGAATCATCCGCGATTTTGAACACAATGAATTGAAAGTTGTAGGTGATAAATATTACATCAACGGACAAGAAACCAACCAATACACCATTCAACAAAATTATTATTTCATGAGTGGTGATAACCGAAACCAATCTTTGGATTCAAGATTCTTCGGACCTGTTCCAGAAGATCACATCATCGGTCGTCCTATTTTGGTTTGGGCAAACATGAACGGAGTGTTTGAACCAGCGCCTAAAAAATTCATTTGGGAGCGATTCATGACCAGCATCAACAATGACAATCCAGACAAAACTTCTTATCGTTATTATGTTTTGGCCTTGTTGATTGCCTTCTTTACTTGGGATTATTTCCGAGTGAAAAAGAAAAAAGAAAAAGAAAAAAATAACTAAGTATATACCCAAATCATGTCAAGAGTCTTAGCAATTAAGCAATCTTGACATGATTATTTTTTAAGGATAATTCATGATTTTTCCAGCATTTTATTTCGGCCCTATCTCCTATTACGCTGAGCTTAGTCGCGCCGAAAATTTTTTAATTGAAGCACACGAAAATTTCCCAAAACAAACCTATCGAAATCGATGTTTCATCATGGGAGCCAATGGCAAACTTCGCTTAGCAATCCCAACCAAGCACAATGGTGCAAGAACTTTCAAAGACATTGAAATTTCGGACGAATACAATTGGCAAAAGGAACATTATAAATCTTTGGTTTCTGCCTATAAAAGTTCGCCTTATTTTGAATATTATGAAGATGATTTGATTCCAATTTTCGAACAAAAAGAAAAATTTTTGTTGGATTTGAATTTGAAAACCATGGAATTCATCAATTCGAAATTGAAATTGGATTTAAGCTTCAATACAACAGAATCTTATCAGATTGTTTCAGAAGAAAATGATTTTCGAAACCAATTCAATTCCAAAAAAGAATCGAATTATGAAATGGAACCCTATATGCAAGTATTTGATGAGAAGTTCGATTTTGAACCCGATTTAAGTATTTTGGATTTATTATGTAACGAAGGGCCAAAATCGGCTACTTATTTTACAAAGATTTTTCGTAAATCTTAAATTTTGGCATACAAGATGTATTGTCTAGCCAAATTAAATTATAAAAAATAAAGCAACAACTAATAAAAACACAAGAAATGAATAAATTTTGGTTAACTCTTGGACTTGCGTTCACTTTATCTTTATCGGGATACACGCAAGTTTCAGCTCAAGATAAATCTCAAAACGTTTGGTACAACGTTGACAAAGAAGCTACAGGAATTTATGGTGTCAACACTGAAAAAGCACACGAATTTTTGAAACAAAAAAATCGTAAACCATCTTCTATGATTGTGGGAATTTTGGACAGTGGAGTTCAAGCAGACCATGAAGATTTGAAAGCGAATATGTGGGTAAACCCAAAAGAAAAAGCGGGTAATGGGAAAGATGATGACAAAAACGGATATGTTGATGACATCCATGGATGGAGCTTTTTAGGTGGAAAAGATGGAAAAAATGTTGACGGTGATACTTTAGAGAAAACACGTCTATACAAATATGTATACATGCCTTTGTTTGAAGGAAAAGACGAAGCTCAAAACAAAGCCAACCAAACTGCTAAGCCAGCGGAATATGCTGATTACGTAGCAATCAAAAAAGAAATTCAAGAGAAATTAGCGGAAGCAAACGGTATGTTGCCTCAAATCAAAGGGATGAAAGAAGCTCTTGACAAAGGTTTTCCAGCAATTATCAAAGAATATGGTGATGGTCTTGTAACAGAAGAAAATTTAGGAAAATACAATCCGTCTGAAGAAGCGATGAGCGGGATGATTGCGTTTGCTATTCTACCAAAAGAAAGTTGGGATGGTAAAACCATGACACAAATCTATGATGAGATTTCGACGGAATTAAAAGGATATGTTGACTATTTGGAAGGTCAAGTGAATTACCACTACAACGTGGATTTTGAATCAAGAGGAATTGTCGGAGACGATTATGCCAACAAACGTGAAATCGGATACGGTAACAATGATGTAGAAGGTCCAGACGCAGGTCACGGAACGCACGTTGCAGGAGTTATCGCAGCAGTTCGTGGAAATAATCTTGGGATTGACGGAATCGCTGGAAACCATATCCAAATCATGAGTGTACGTACGGTTCCAAATGGAGACGAACGTGACAAAGACGTGGCCAATGCAATTCGTTATGCTGCAGACAATGGAGCTAAAATTATCAATATGTCATTCGGAAAAAGCCATTCACCTGAAAAGGATTTGGTTTGGGAAGCAATGAAATATGCTGAGAAAAAAGGTCTTTTATTGGTAAAGGCAGCAGGAAATGACGGAGATAACATTGACGAAGTTGTTCACTACCCAACAAACTTTGATGAGAAAGGAAACAAAGTTGTGGAAGCCTTGTTAACGGTTGGAGCTTCAACTCCAGATGCTACGAATTTGGTAGCAAGTTTTTCTAACTATGGTAAAAAATCGGTAGATGTATTTGCGCCTGGAACAGAAATTTTATCATTGGTTCCAACGAACAAATACAAAGAAGAACAAGGAACAAGTATGGCTTCACCAATCACTGCTGCTGTAGCTGCTTTGGTTTGGTCGCACTATCCAAAATTCACCGCAAAAGAAGTAAAAGAAATTGTAATGGACTCTGTAAACAAAGATGCACAATTAACTGATATTTCCGTTTCGGGTGGTGTTGTGGATGCCTACAAAGCTGTTCAATTGGCTGAAGAAAGATACAAAGGGAAGAAATAATTCCTGAAACAATCTTATAAATCAAAATCCTGCTAAAATATCTAGCAGGATTTTTTTTATTGGGTTTTATTTTTTTAATTGATTTTCCTTATTTTTTAATAACCTTTTTTGAGGATTTAGAATTGGCAGAACTAACATGAACGATGTAAACACCTTTTGGCAAATCACTCATATCAATCGATGTAACGTCTGAAGAATTTTTCAGAATTTGTCCCGTCAAATCCATGATTTCAATTTTTTCAATGGGAAAATCAGCATCTACATTCAACACATTGACAACAGGATTGGGATATACAGTAAATTTCATTTCTGAAACAGGATCATTGGTAGACATTTCATTGTCAGCAATCAGGATATCAAAAACAAGACCTACAGGCATCGGAGATTGATCTTCTGTATAAATTGACCATCTAGATCCATTGTACCAAACACCTAAATTTTTATTTATATTGACTTCAGTATCCTCACCATTCAAACCATAAAAATGGCAAAATAAAAATGTTGCTGTTGGATTATTATTTAATTCAGGATGGTCAATAAGCGTATAATTGTTAACGATTGTGGCTGAAGTTGTGACATGGGTATAAAGTAATTCTGTCATTGGCTCATACACATGAAATCGAGCATTTATGGGGATCAAAGTAAAAGCTGGATTGTATAAATAACGACGTTCACCTACCAAATCCCAAGAAAATCGATGATTATTGTAAACATTGTATTTGTTGGTAAAAAACAGAAATTCATCTGCATAACCCTCTGGAAGAATCGTCGAATAATCATCGATCAAATTATCGTGCGTTATTTGATGAATAAATAAATTGTCAGGATCTCCAATAAAAACATTGTATTTTGACCCCACAACCAAATCATACGTATCTTCATTGTAAATCCACCAAACCGAACCGTCATAATGAACTCCAGATACATTGTCATTGTAAACACCAGGAGCACCATCGCCATTCCAACTATGCGCTATTAGAATTGCTGCGTTGGGATTTCCATTTAAATCAGGATGATCCAATCTTGTCGACCAACCCACAATGTTATCAGTTGTAGCTGTGTGAACATACATTTTGGATTGCCCCAAAACGATACTCGAAATAATAAAAAGTTGAATAAGTAGTAATTTCTTCATGATACTAAATTTTAAATAGTTATCACAAAAGTAGATGTCAACCTCATCCCACTCAACTACATAAATCGGTAGTGAAAGAATATACAACCTAATTCTTACCTGGTCAAGCGAAGGAAGCTTCCTACTTCCTACTCCCTATCATCCTGTCCCGATAGCAATCGGGAGTCCAAGGACCTACAACCCCCAACCTTCTCTGTCCAAACTTCGGTATTGAATCGCCTCACTGATGTGGTAACTTTTCAATGCTTCAGAACCTTCCAAATCTGCAATTGTTCTGGCAACTCTTAAAATCCGATCATAAGCCCTTGCCGACAAATTCAATCGTTCCATCGCTGTTTTGATCAATGATTTTCCTGTTTCGTCCAATTGACAATAAGCATCCAATTCTTTCGGTCCCATTTGGGCATTGTAATGAATCTTCGGTAAATCTTTGTATCGATTGGTTTGAATATTCCTTGCTGCTTCTACTCTTTTTCTAATTTCGATACTTTTTTCGCCATTTCGCTCGGCGGACAAATCATCAAATGGAACCGGATTCACCTCAATATGCAAATCAATTCGATCAATCAAAGGCCCAGAAATCTTGTTCATATACCGCTGCATCTCTTGTAAACTTGAAGTATTATTGGGATCATCCGGGAAATAGCCACTCGGACTGGGATTCATAGAAGCAACCAACATAAAACTAGACGGATAGGTTACCGTAAATTTTGCTCTTGAAATCGTAATTTCGCGATCTTCCAATGGCTGACGCATGACTTCCAAAACGGTTCGTTTGAATTCGGGTAATTCGTCCAAAAATAAAACACCATTATGCGCAAGCGAAATTTCACCAGGTTGCGGAAATGATCCACCACCAACAAGTCCCACATCAGAAATCGTGTGATGCGGTGAGGAATAAGGCCTTACGGTCATCAAAGAAGAATTCTCTCCCAATTTTCCTGCGACCGAATGAATTTTCGTGGTTTCCAAAGCTTCCTCCAAACTCAATGGCGGAAGTATGGACGGAATTCTTTTGGCTAACATCGTTTTTCCACTTCCAGGAGGACCAATCAATATAATATTATGACCGCCAGCTGCTGCTATCTCCAAAGCACGTTTGACATTTTCTTGCCCTTTGACATCAGCAAAATCAAAAGGAAATGAATTCAACTGATCATAAAATTCTTTGTGCAAATCAACTCGTGTCGCTTCAATTATTTCATCACCATTAAAAAAATCAATAACCTCCGAAATATTTTCTACGCCCAATACTTCCAATCCAGTTACAATCGCTGCTTCTTTGGCATTTTGTTTCGGAAGAATAAATCCTTTAAATCCTTCTTCTCTTGCTTGAACAGCTATGGGCAGAACTCCTTTAATCGGACGAATTGATCCATCAAGAGACAATTCGCCCATAATTAAATAATCCGAAATTCCTTCTGATTGAATTTGTTGAGATGCTGCCAGAATACCCATTGCGATACTTAAGTCGTAAGATGAACCCTCTTTATGCAAATCAGCAGGCGCCATGTTAATGGTTATTTTTTTACCGGGAATTTTAAATCCCGTATTTAACAAAGCGGTACTAATTCTGAAATTGCTTTCCTTAATAGCATTGTCTGGCAGGCCTACTAAATGGTAACCTATCCCAGTATCTACATTTACTTCAATGGTAATGGTTTTGGCAGAAACGCCAAAAATCGCGGCTCCGTATACTCGTATTAACATTAGCAAGTTGGTTTTAGACTTATAAGTTAAGAATTATTTTTAACTTGCTACACTTTTTTGAAAACACTAAATGGAAAAAATTCAATATCAATTTGAGTATATCAAATATTCGAGTCTAGATGAACTAGACGAAACAAGAAAAAATTTGGTTAAAAAATCAATTGAAATCGCAAAAAAAGCCCATGTACCCTATTCGAATTTCCATGTTGGAGCAGCTGTTTTATTGGAAAACGGAGAAATTCTTGTGGGTAACAACCAAGAAAATGCTTCTTATCCGGTTGGAACTTGTGCCGAAAGAACTTTATTAAACTATGTTCATGCAAACTTCCCAGAACAGAAAAAATTGATTCTTGCCGTTTCAGTTTTGGATACTGATCAGGATGTTTCCCCTTGTGGAATGTGTAGACAAGCGATTTTGGAATATGAAAACCTTCAAAATGAAAACATCGAAATCATTTTGCACAACAATTCAGGTTCAT
This sequence comes from Moheibacter stercoris, assembly GCF_040545805.1. NCBI lineage: Bacteria > Pseudomonadati > Bacteroidota > Flavobacteriia > Flavobacteriales > Weeksellaceae > Moheibacter > Moheibacter stercoris. The sequence goes on along the minus strand of NZ_JBEPMO010000005.1, from coordinate 60,112 downwards.
TGATTCATATACCTTCTGCACAATCCATTTTACCTTTAAATTTTAATAGCAAAATGTTGAACCAATAGAGGTTTGCACAACTAAATTATTACGTTTAAATTTGCCATTCACGATAGCTTTTATGGAAAAGATAACAAAAGAAACCTACCTTCAGTGGTACCGAGACATGAACTTCTGGAGAAGATTTGAAGATAAATGCCGTTCTCTATATTTGAAACAAAAAATTCGCGGATTCTTACATTTATACAATGGACAAGAAGCTTTGCCTGCTGGATTTCTACATGCAATGCAGCCTGGAAAAGACAGTGTTGTAACCGCATATCGTTGTCACGTTTGGCCTATGGCTATGGGAGTTGATCCAAAACGTATCATGGCAGAACTTTGTGGGAAAGAAACAGGAACTTCTAACGGATTGGGAGGTTCTATGCACGTTTTCAGCAAAGACCATAAATTTTATGGTGGACATGGTATCGTTGGTGGCCAAATTCCATTGGGAGCAGGAATTGCATTTGGAGACAAGTTCAACAACCGCGATGGTGTGACTATTTGTTTATTTGGTGATGGTGCAGCTCGTCAAGGAACCTTGCACGAAACCTTTAACATGGCTATGAACTGGAAATTACCAGTGGTTTTTGTTTGTGAAAACAACCAATATGCTATGGGAACTTCAGTTGCAAGAACTGCCAACCATTTGGATTTGTACAAATTAGGTTTAGGATATGAAATGCCTTCATTTGTGGTAGATGGAATGGATCCTGTCAAAGTTGCAGAAGCTGCTTATGAAGCAGTCGAAAGAGCAAGACGCGGAGACGGACCTACTTTCTTGGACATCAGAACCTATCGTTTTAGAGGTCACTCTATGTCCGATGCAGAACCTTATCGTACCAAAGAAGAAGTAGAACAATACAAAAATGAAGATCCAATTTTAGCTGTTCAACATGCTATTTTGGAAAACAAATATGCGACGCAAGAAGAATTGGACAAAATCATGGAAGAAGTAAAAGCCGATGTTGAAGCTTGTGAAAAATTCGCAGAGGACTCAGCTTATCCTTCACCTGATACCATGTATAAATATACCTATTCTCAGCAAGATTATCCGTTTATTGATAAATACGAAAACAACTAAACTATGGCGCACAAGATCACAATGCCGCGATTGAGCGACACAATGGAAGAAGGAACAGTTGTCAAATGGCACAAAAATGTTGGAGATAAAGTTTCGGAAGGCGATATTTTAGCTGAAATCGAAACGGATAAAGCCATTCAAGAATTTGAAAGCGAATATGACGGAATTCTACTTGTTCAAGGTGTAGAGGAAGGAAAAACAGCGAAAGTTGATAGCGTTTTGGCTATTATCGGTGAAGAAGGTGAAGAAGTTTCAACTGAATCCGATGAGGCAAAAGCAGATGATTCTTTGGAATCTGAAGCCGATCCTTTGGAAAATGTAGAATCAGAAGAAATTGCTGAAGAAACAGAAGAAACTACCTCTGCTGAAATCCCAGAAGGCGTAAACGTTATTTCTATGCCGCGCTTAAGCGATACGATGGAAGAAGGAACGGTTGCAAAATGGCATAAAAATGTTGGAGACAAAGTTTCGGAAGGTGATATTTTAGCCGAAATTGAAACCGATAAAGCCGTTCAAGAATTCGAAAGTGAATATGACGGAACTTTATTATATATTGGTGCAGAAGAAGGAAAATCAGCTCCCGTAGATACAGTATTAGCGATTATAGGTCCAGAAGGAACAGATGTTTCAGGATTAACAGGTGGAAAGCCAAAAGCAAAAGCTGCGGCTGCTCCTAAAGCTGAGAAAAAAGAAGAGCCAAAAGTTGAAAAAGCTCCTGAAGCTGCTCCAGCTAAGGAAGAACCAAAAGTAGAAACACCAAAAGCAACGGGAGAAAGAGTTTTTGCTTCTCCTCTAGCGAAATCATTAGCAAAAGAAAAAGGAATCGACATTAGTCGTGTTCAAGGTTCGGGTGATGGCGGAAGAATTATCAAAAAAGATATTGAAAATTATACGCCTACTGCCGCTGCTAGTTCAGCAGCTCAGGCTTATGTGAAAGCAGAAAGCAAAACGGTTGCGAATTCTCAAATGAGAAAAGTTATTGCCAAACGTCTTTCTGAATCCAAATTTACCGCTCCTCATTATTATTTGAATGTGGAAGTAAATATGGATTCTTGTATGGAAGCGCGTACACAAATCAATACCATGTATCCGGAAACTAAGATTTCGTTCAATGACATCATTGTAAAAGCTTGTGCTTTGGCATTGAGAAAACATCCGAATGTGAATTCTTCTTGGAAAGGAGAAGAAACGATTATCCATGGAGATATCAACATTGGGGTGGCTGTTGCTGTAGAAGACGGATTGTTGGTTCCAGTTGTGAAAAATGCCGATTTCAAATCGTTCGGAGAAATTTCAGGTGAAGTCAAAGATTTGGCAAAACGTGCACGCGATAGAAAATTGAAAGCAGACGAAATGGAAGGAAGTACCTTCTCTGTTTCCAATTTGGGAATGTTTGGAATTGAATCGTTCACCTCGATCATCAACCAACCGAACTCTTGTATTTTGTCGGTAGGTGCGATTATTGAAAAACCGATTGTAAAAAACAGTCAGATTCTGATTGGGAACACGATGAAGTTAAGTATGGCTTGTGACCATAGAACCGTAGACGGAGCTACGGGAGCGCAATTCTTACAAACTTTGGTGATGTACCTTGAAAATCCAATTACGATGTTTGTATAAGCTCAAAAAGCTTTAAAAATAGAAATCCGAAGATAAATGTCTTCGGATTTTTTTTATGATATTTTATATCAATAAATTGTTAGATGGAATGATTAAATCAGGACGAACTCGGGAAACTCAAAATGATGTAGTGTGAGGGTTGCAAGTTAGCAAATTACCCCGTGACCGGTCTAATTTGCACTTGCAAGGGAGACCCTTTGATCCCTTTTTTATTTTCTATTGCATTCAATTTTTCATGACCTGTTATTGCTACGACCTAAAACAAGAGGTTGCTATAGTTATGACCAAAAAAGAAAATTAAGACAAAAGAAGTACTATTAAAAAACCAAAAACTAGTGGCTTTCTGTTTATTTTTTACCACACGATACAATCGTGCGGGAGCGGGGATCCTTTACAACCTCGATGCGCTTATCCGCGATGCTAAAACTCGACTAGCTTATAAGTAAGAAAACCACTCCGTAAAAGAAGTGGCTTGTATATCTTAGACCACACGATGCAATCGTGCGGCAGCGGGGGGAGAATTAATCGAAGCAGTTCCTGGTGTTGCTTTGACGTAACCTTCCGGATGCGGGAAGAATTGTAAAACTTCTCCTGCATATTGCTCATTGTTGCTTAGTTGTGTCGCTATCGCTCCAACGGGTATTCGCGAACCTCGTTCCTCGGTTTGAAAACCATCTAAATAATCTACTATTTTCGTTGTAGAGCCGTCCACCACTGTCTTTTTAACTTTTTGACCTGCTGTCCCGATAGCTTTCGGGATAAACATATCTTATCTTATTTGAACTTCCGGCCCAACTAATCTCTGTAGGTAAATTTAGGTGATTATATTTAATTTCGGAAATTCCTTTGTTTAAATCGGAGATCATGGAGCTTCGCTCGGTTTCTTCGTAAATAACTTTCTCAAAGTCATTTACTCGAAAATCATTTGCATCATAGGTATAATCATCTTTTGTTCCTGTTTCATACAATCACACGACGTAATCGTGCGGACGCGGGGGTACCCTTTACCCCCTTTTATTTAATTCGTTAATATGTTCTGTTTCATGAATGGATGTTTTGTTTCCTAACATTTCCTTTCTTTCACCTCCAATTACATAAACTGTCACATATGTGGATTCAGTTGCAACTTCAATATTTCTGGAAAAAAGTTCACGGTTTAGAAATTCAACCTTGATTTTATATACTAATATTTCCGATGTTTTAAATTGCAATTTTTGATAACTAATCTTTTTATTTATGTCAATTCTTTTTTTAATGTTATACTTTAAATTACTGATATTTTTTATTTGAAAATTCTTTGCCCAAAAACCGTCACTCTTGCCTAAAAAATTAACGTATAGGACTAATGTATCTTTATCGTTTAGCTTATAACTTAAAATACCTTTGTTACTTACGAAATCATTTATTTTTAAAGTTTCATCATATAAAATAGATATATCTCTAGAACAACTAATACTAGTTACTCCTGGACATATTTCGTATAACAATAGACCTACGTAAAATTTATTATTTTCGACTTTTTCTTTTCCAACATATATGACATCTTCATTTATGATTTGACCAAATCCAATAATTGGTAATAGAATATATATTAAAATTAAAAATTTCATTGTCATTTTTTTATTATATTTAGTGTTCCTGCTGTAAAATTTTCACCTTTATATTCACCCGTCACATTGAAATTAATGATTCCTAATGTACCCGAATAATTTTTATTTAGTACATTATTTCTTCTCCCAACACTAAAAGTCCTATTTATTATATTAATCCCCCCGCTCCCGCACGATTAACGAAGTGTATCGTGTGGCTTTTAATACTTTTAAAGAACACAATTTTAGCATTTTGGTTTTAAGTTTATTAATGATGAATTTAAGAATTAATTAGAAACTGAATTATTTATTTTGATAATTAAATCAATGGAAGGCTTTTTGGTTTTTTCTTAAACCAAACGAAATCCCGATGCTTCGGAAGTGCGGTAGCGGAGGCATGTATATCTTTATCCACACGATACTCCCGACGCTTCGGGAGTGCGGCAGCGGGGGGAATTTAAGAACAAATCTGAAGCTTTAATATGTAATTCAATTATTCAATGAAAGGAAGGTTTCTTGGTTTAATCTTAAGCCACACGATGCAATCGTATGGCAGCGGGGGGGCGGAGATTTGTATATCTTAAACCACAGGATGCTCCCGACGCTTCGGGAGTGCGGGAGCGGGGATAGCTATCGGGAGAATCCTTGACCGTCCCGACTAAAGTTCGGAATGCTATATTCAGCTGAGCTTATTCAATTAAAATTATGATTAAAAATGTAAAAGAGGAATACGAAACTATGGAAAAACAAAAAAGCCACCGGAAAGGTGACTTTTTTGTGATCGCGAAGTCCCGATAACTATCGGGAGAACCCCTGACCGTCCCGACAAAAAGTCGGGATGCACTATCCAGATATGTTTTAAAGAAATATGAAAAGAAATAAAAACAAAAAAGCCACCGTATGGTGGCTTTTCTGTGATCGCGAAGGGATTCGAACCCCTGACCGTCTGCTTAGAAGGCAGATGCTCTATCCAGCTGAGCTACGCGACCTGGATATTTTATTTCTTGATTCTATTGGGATTAGAATCAAATAAAAATCTCAAAATTCGTTTCACAAATGTTACTTGAAATTTTGAGATTAAAAAAGTCGGGGTGGCAGGATTCGAACCTGCGACCTCCTGGTCCCAAACCAGGCGCGATGACCGGGCTACGCTACACCCCGAGTATTTCAAGTTGCGGAGAGACAGGGACTCGAACCCTGGCGACACTTTCGCGTCGACAGATTAGCAATCTGCTCCATTACCACTCTGGCACCTCTCCTCCTGTCTTCCTGCGATCACAACAGTTATACTGTGAAAGCGGATGCAAAACTATAGTGTTTATTTAAGTTTCGCAAATATTTTGACAAGTTTTTTTACTTTTTTCGTAAAATTCTTTTTAACTATTTTTGTATCAGCAAAATATTAAATCCTCAAAAAAGTGAAATTTTCTTACTACATCGGCCTTTTGGTCGTTTTTATCATCAGTTCTTGCGCATCGCAACCCCCAAAAGTGATCAAGCAGGTTGTACGAGATACCGTCATTATTAACCAAACCACAGATAGGTATGAATCGGTTCGTATGGCGAAACTAGACAACTTTCATATCTCAACATCTAAATATCCAGCAAAAGGACAAGATGATCGCGTACGATTCTTAATTCTTCACTATACCGCGTTAAATGATTCTCTATCCATGAAAGTTTTGACACAACAGGAAGTCAGCTCGCATTATTTAATTCCCAATGATGGTTCAGATTCCATTTATTTGTTGGTCGATGAATCCAAACGTTCTTGGCATGCAGGAGCAAGTTTCTGGAAAGGGATCAATAACTTGAATTTTTCTTCAATTGGAATTGAAATCGTGAACCAAGGTTACACCGGAACATTTAACACAAATGCCGATGGAACCATCACCGACACCCGCTATTTTTACGATTTCCCACAAAAACAAGTGGACAAAGTTGCCGAACTTTGCAAGGATATCATAACGCGATACAAAATTGACCCTGTCAATGTATTGGCTCATTCCGATGTTGCACCAGGAAGAAAGCATGATCCAGGACCGAAATTCCCTTGGAAATATATGTACGAAAAACATAGAATTGGTGCATGGTACGAAGATTTCCACAAACAAACCTATTTGGGACAATTCCCCTATGCTGAAAAAGATTCGATGAGTTTCATCCAATCGGTTCAAGCCGATTTAGAGAAATACGGCTATGAAATTCAAAAAACAGGAATTTGGGACCCTCAAACTCAAAAAGTTTTGCAAGCCTTTCAATATCACTTCCGTCCAGAAAAATACGATGGAATTATCGATGCCGAAACTTGGGCAATTTTAAAGGCATTGGTATTAAAATATAGATCCTAGTATACATGAAAAATTGTTTCATCATCTTCTTTTTGGGGATTTCATTAATTGGATTCGGACAAAAATTTGAAAAATTCACCAAAGAGGAAAAATCCTTAATCGAAACGAATTCTTCCGAAATGATGCGTGTAACACAATTGCCCATTCCAGAAGATTCTATCATCTTAAAATCGGTTTCCAAACCCATCAGTCCGAAACATAAGTTGACAAAATTGTTGTACGAACGTATGTTAAAATCCGTTCAAGATCCTTTAAACACAGGTGTTGGAATCGCAGCTCCACAAGTAGGAATCAATCGAAGAATGATGTTGGTTCAACGATTTGACAAACCCAATCAACCCTATGAGGTTTTCATCAACCCCGAAATTATTTGGGCTTCTAATTTAATGCAAATTGGTCCTGAAGGTGATTTGTCATTTGACGATCGTGGTTTGGTATATAGACATTATGCAATTCAAGTTCGCTATCAGAATTTAGAAGGAAAAACGATCGAAGAAAATTTAGAAGGTTTTACTGCAGTTATTTTTCAACATGAACGAGATCATTTAGATGGGATTTTGTTAATTGACCGAATCAATGAACAAAAAAATCAGATTTATGAGAAATTTGGCAACGATAGAATTTATTTATTGAAATCCTAACGACAGATAGCAGTGAAATCAATTAGTTTTGCAAATCGAAATTTACCTCAATGAAAAATTTTATTATCCTTGTATTTATCATATGTTTGGGAGTATTCTCAAACGCTCAAATTATTAAATTTGACACCATTGACAAAGAAGTAAAACATGCTGCTTTACCCTACTATAGTTATGGGAAAGGTTTAGGCTTAACCTCGCCTGATAGTATTTTCCAATTGAACATTCGATTCCGAATGCAAAATCGTGTGACTTATTGGGACAGAGAAGGTGATGAAGAATCAATCGATGCGCAAATTAGACGTTTAAGATTGCGTTTTGATGGATATGTAGGAAGCCCAGAATTCATGTACTCTATTCAGTTATCTTTTGCACCTGAAGATGTAGGAGAAGTTGAAGATGGAGGAAATTTGAATGTAATTCGAGATGCGGTCATCGTTTACAAACCAAACGAACATTGGGATTTTTCTTTTGGTCAAACCAAATTACCAGGTAATAGACAACGATTGAATTCATCGGGAGCCTTACAATTAACCGATCGTAGCATCAACAACTCAAAATTCAATATTGACCGTGATTTTGGATTACAAATCCACAATTCGAATGAGTTTTCAAACAAATTTTCTTATAACTTTAGAGGAGCCATAAGTTTGGGAGAAGGTCGAAATTGGACCGATAACAGCGATACAGGTTTGGCACTAACGGGTAAAGCTGAGATTTTTCCATTGGGTGCTTTCAAAAAAACTGGAGCCTTCTTTGAAGGAGATATCCAACGTGAAGAAAAACCAAAGTTGATGTTGTCAGCAGCTTTCCACCAAAATAACAAAGCAAGACGCGAACGTGGACAAACGGGAAATGAATTATTTGAAGCTAGAACCATGCAATCATTGTTTGGGGATTTAATTTTCAAATACAATGGTTGGTCGTTTCAATCGGCTTATATGAACAGAACAGCAAAAAATCCGATTACGTATAATCCTGAAGATGCAAACGATGTTCGTTATGTTTTTGTAGGGGAAGGTTTGGATTTTCAAACTAGTTATTTGTTCCGCAATAATTATGAGTTGATTGGTCGTTATTCCAACCAATGGGTTGATGACAAGATTCGACCATTTGAGCCCAATACACAACAATTCTCTTTGGGTTTAACCAAATACATTTGGGAACATGCTTTCAAAATCCAAGCGGAAGGAACCTATGAAATGCAGGATTTCATGTTGAATCAAGACAAGAACAACTGGTATGTACGATTCCAAGTTGAAATTGGAATTTAAGAATAGTTACACAGAATTTCTTTTCACATATTCCTGAAAAACTTCTTTGTGTTGATCGGAAATGGGTACGAATTTATCACGAATCACAACTTGATTTCGTTCGATTTTTTCGATTTTATCCAAGGAAATGATAAAAGATCGATGAATTCGCATGAATTGATTGACAGGTAATTCTTCTTCTAATTTTTTCAAACTCATCAAGGTCAAAATGGGTTTTGGCTGGTCAGTTATCCAAATTTTCGCATAATCTTTTAGACCTTCTATGAAATCAATTTTGTCGAGATCAATTTTGATTTGTTTGTATTCAGATTTCACAAAAAGGAATTTTTTAGCGTTTTCTTCCTCTCCTGTTGGAGAATTTTTGGACTGCACCAACTCAATCCATTCTTTTACTTTAAAAGCTGCTTTTTGGAATTCGATCAAATCAAAAGGTTTCAATAAATAATCCATCGCATCTACTCGGAAACCCTCAACAGCATATTCATCAAAAGCGGTGGTAAATACAAGTTTGATGTTTTTAGGAATCATTTTAGAGAATTCCATTCCGCTTAAATCAGGCATTTGAATATCGGTAAAAACGACTTCTACTTCATTGTTTTCCACAAATTCCAAAGCAGTTTTGGCATTGGAGAATTTACCAACCAACTCCAAGAAGTGCGTTTGACTGACATATTTCTCCAATAAAGCCAACGCAATTGGCTCATCGTCTACTAGTACGCATTTGATTTTCCGATCCATTTACCAAAGGTAAAAAGATTCTCCGTGTAATTTTACGAACCTATATCGAGAATTAATTCGGTTTGAAACCAATTTTCATCGGAAGAAATTTTCAATTCATGACGATTGGGATACAACAAGGTCAATCGTTTTTTCAAATTATCCAAACCAATCCCTGAACCCGATTGATCTTCAGAAGACTTTGGGAAATTTGAATTTTTGGATTTAAAGATGATGGTGTCATTTTGAACCTGTAAATCAAACTGAATGACACTTTTTTGAGTAGAAGAAATTCCATGTTTATACGCATTTTCTATCAAGGATATAAACAACAAAGGAGCAACTTGAATAGATGATTTCACTTGTTCAAATTCTTTTGTTACTTCCACATTTTCAGAAGTTCTGAGGTTCATCAGTTCAATGTATTTCTCCAAAAAATCGATTTCCTTGCGCAATTCCACCTTTTCGGTATTGGATTCGTACAAAAGGTAACGCATCAATTTCCCCAAAGAATGAATCGTCACTTTGGCTTTTTCTGGTGACAAATCGACTAATGAATAAATATTGTTCAGCGAATTGAAAAAGAAATGGGGTTGTAATTGGTATTTCAAATGTTGAATTTCTGATTGAAGTTTGGTGTTTTGAACTTCCTTTCGTTGACTTTCCAAATTGGACCACCTTTCCCCCATTTTGAGTGCAATGGAGAAAATCAAAGGAACAAATAAGGACAATGTATTTAAGTAAATGATCAAGGATTTGCTTCCTCCTTGTTTGTTTTGGTAATAAATTTCAAAATATTCTAAGACCTGAATGAGAATGGTTTGACGAAATAAAATCGTCAAAAAGAACAAGAGCAAATTCGCAAGAATGAAGATGAGAAACTTCCGCTGAAACAGAAATTTATCGATCAAGTACAAATAGTTGGCATAAAATACGATGGCAAAAAGCAATAAGGGAATCAAATTGAATTTGATGATTCGGTCAAAATTGGGAGCATCGGTTCCTAGCGATAGTAAATAAGGCATCGACATCAAAACTAACCATACCAAGAGGTGGATGATGATTTTGGAAACTTGTTTTTGATTTGTCATACCTAACAAATTTATCAATTTAGTTGGAATTTAGGGTTGATAGAAAATTTCGTGTATAAAAAAAGGATGGAGAAAATTTACATTTGGCTTTTCAATTTTTGCTCCCCACCCTAATCCTTCAAATTCTTTAATCTCAGAATACCCTAACCGCTCTTGATTTATGGAATTCTGACGCAAACTTCTCATTAATTCTTGTATTGAAAAAAAACAATCGACCAACTCGGGAATTTTATCGACGAATTTGAAACGGATAGAATTTTCAGTCTGAAAGGATCAGCTATTGTTTAGAATTTTTTTGGATCATTGAGTGTAAGGATTCTCAAATACGCGTGAGTGATAGTAGCGGAAATCCTTTTTAAACTTTGAAAGTTTGAAAAGATTGCAGCGGATAGCACGACCTTGTTGCCATACAAAATTTCTGATATGGCAATCTAGTATTTTGGCAACAAGGGCACGCCCAATAGGTAATAAAAGGATTCATTTTGTCGTATTTCTAAATCCGATATTGAAGGTTTATGTCAATCTGTCACCCGAAATCTGCCAAAAAGGAAAAATCTATGCGTTGGCATAATGATTGACTATAAACTGACAAATTAAACAATTTAGAATTTAGAAAATAAAAAACGATATGAGCAAAATTATTGGTATTGACTTAGGTACGACGAACTCTTGTGTTGCGGTAATGGAAGGTAGTGACCCGACTGTTATTCCAAACGCTGAGGGTAAGAGAACGACCCCATCTATCGTGGCATTTGTAGAAGGCGGCGAGAGAAAAGTTGGTGATGCTGCGAAACGTCAAGCAGTAACCAATCCACATAAAACGATTTATTCGATCAAACGTTTCATGGGTACAAAATACTCAGAAATGTTGAAGGAATTTGATCAAGTTCCATATAAAATGGTAAAAGGAGACAATGATACACCACGTGTTGAAATCGATGGTCGTAACTATACTCCACAAGAAATCTCAGCGATGACACTTCAAAAAATGAAGAAAACAGCTGAAGATTATTTAGGACAAGAAGTAACAAGAGCGGTTATTACAGTTCCTGCTTACTTTAACGACGCACAACGTCAAGCAACAAAAGAAGCGGGTGAAATCGCTGGTTTGAAAGTAGAACGTATTATCAACGAACCTACAGCTGCAGCTTTGGCGTATGGATTGGATAAATCCAATAGCGACAAAAAGATTGCAGTGTATGACTTAGGTGGAGGTACATTTGATATTTCTATCTTGGAATTGGGTGACGGAGTTTTTGAAGTATTGTCTACAAATGGTGATACGCACTTAGGTGGTGATGACTTTGACAATGCAATCATCAACTGGTTGGCTTCAGAATTTCAAGCGGCAGAAGGTGTAGATTTAAAAAAAGACGCAATGGCTTTGCAACGTTTACGTGAAGCGGCTGAAAAAGCAAAAATTGAATTGTCTTCTTCTTCTCAAACGGAAATCAACTTGCCTTATATCACGGCAAATGAAACTGGACCTAAACACTTGGTTCAAACTTTGACTCGTGCAAAATTTGAGCAATTGACAGACGATTTGGTACGTCGTTCAATGGAGCCTTGTAAGAAAGCTTTGAGCGATGCAGGATTGTCAGCTTCTGATATTGATGAAGTAATCTTGGTAGGTGGATCAACACGTATCCCAAAAATCCAAGAAGAAGTTGAAAAATTCTTCGGAAAAGTTCCTTCTAAAGGAGTGAATCCAGATGAAGTTGTAGCAATTGGTGCTGCTATCCAAGGTGGTGTTTTGACAGGTGATGTAAAAGACGTTTTATTGTTGGACGTTACGCCATTGTCTTTAGGAATTGAAACCTTGGGTGGTGTTTTCACGAAATTGATCGATGCGAACACAACGATTCCTACCAAAAAGTCTGAAACTTTCTCAACTGCAGCAGATAATCAACCTGCGGTTACCTTAAGAATCGGTCAAGGGGAACGTTCTATGTTCAACGACAACAAAGAAATTGGACGTTTTGACTTAGTGGACATTCCACCAGCACCAAGAGGAGTTCCTCAAATTGAAGTTACTTTTGACATCGATGCAAATGGTATCTTGAATGTTTCTGCGAAAGACAAAGGAACTGGAAAAGAACAATCCATCAAAATCGAAGCTTCTTCAGGATTGAGCGATGCAGATATTGAAAGAATGAAGAAAGAGGCGCAAGAAAATGCAGCGAAAGATGCAGAAGCGAAAGAAAAGATTGAAAAAATCAACGGAGCTGACGCTTTGATTTTCCAAACGGAAAAACAATTGAAGGATTATGGAGACAAAATCCCAGCGGATAAAAAAGAACCGATTGAGTCTGCATTGGCTAACTTAAAAGTGGCACATGCTTCTCAAGAAATTTCTCAAATCGATCCAGCAGTTGAAAAATTAAACGAAGTTTGGGCTGCTGCTTCTCAAGAAATTTATGCGGCAATGAATGAGCAACAAGGAGGTGCAACGCCTGGAGCAGATGCAACAGCAGATGCGAAAACAGATGACAATGTGCAAGATGTTGATTTCGAAGAAGTGAAATAAGAAATTATCACTAAATAAAAAAAACCTTGGTCCAATGGATCAAGGTTTTTTTTTATCTTTTTATTAGGAGTGACTTTGTTTAGTTTTCAATTCTTGTTGAACTTCTAGTAGCAATCGGTCAAATTCTTCTCGTTGTTGTTTTTTGATGTGATTTCTGTTGAATCGAACTTCGGTATCATGGGTTCGAAATGCCCATTCGTTATTATACGAAAGGATATTTTGCAATTCTGCTCGTTTGATGATTTTTTTATTGAATAGAGAAAAGTTTTCCAATTGTTCGGAGTCAATCTTTCGGTATCCAAATTTGATGTACCAGATCATTTCTGCTAAAAGCAAAACCCATAAAAACGCAATTCCTACCCAAAAAACTTCGCCAATCCCAATGGCTAAAAAGAAAAAAGGAATCGTGGGCAAAAATCGAATGATAAACAAGGTTAGCAATCTTGATGTGGAATAATGAAAGATCATGAATTGAATTCTAAATTAAGTACAAAGATAATCGACTTCTAGATAGGATTCGATGATTTTGGTTTTGTTTCTATTTCTTTTAAAATCAATTAGAACAAAAATTTGAAATTTGTAAAACACAATGAATTATTGAATTATACGTTTTAAGTGTAAATCATTCTATAGTTTCAATGAAAATGCACTTCCTCTTTCTTTTATCCTTTTTAATTGGATTTTCTTGTTTGGCTCAGACAAAAAAAATTACAGATTTACTCAACAAACAATTCCAGAAAGAACAAAAATTTTATGATGAATTTGATCTGGAAAAGCCTTATTTACATCAGGAATTTCGAATTGAAAATGATTCTATAAGTTTTGAATTTTACTATGCGCCACAATTGGAAAACCAACAAAAAGAAATCATGAGAAGGGTTGTTCATCTAAAGGATATAAATGATTTCAGTAAGGACTATTCCATTCTATTTTTAACTGAAGAAAATTCGGTAATAGAGACAATCTATTTGGAAAAAAGTTCTGGAAAGAAAGAAATAGTACATCAGAGTACTACTGATATTTTTTTTACGGAGCTACGAAAAGATAGAAAAGATGAATCTATACAAGGGAAAATGATCAAGGCTTTTTCAAAAGCGGGATATGAAATAATAGGTGAATATTGGTATCATTAAACAAATTGTAGATTCCAAACAAAAAAAAGCTGCAATCAAAGATTACAGCTTTTTAAGTACCCCAGGCGGGACTTGAACCCGCACGTCCTAATGGACACAGGATTTTAAGTCCTGCGTGTCTACCAATTCCACCACCAGGGCATGGTAAAATCATTTAGAATAATTGAAATTTTGATAAAAAAAGGCTGTAATCTTGAGATTAACAGCCTTTTTAAGTACCCCAGGCGGGACTTGAACCCGCACGCTCTAATGAGCACAGGATTTTAAGTCCTGCGTGTCTACCAATTCCACCACCAGGGCTTAGGTACTTTTCAATTTTTCAATTTGAGCGAGAAACGGGACTCGAACCCGCGACCCCGACCTTGGCAAGGTCGTGCTCTACCAGCTGAGCTATTCTCGCATTGCGGTTGCAAATATAAGAAAACCGAATCGGTAAAAACAAACTATTTCAGAAGTTTTTTATCGATTTTTCGTACTTATATCGGCATCAGCATATTAATGGACTCAGAAAGCTGTCGTTTCAACATTTTTCTGTGTACAATCATGTCTACAAAGCCTTTCTCCAAAAGAAATTCAGAGGTTTGGAATCCTTCTGGAAGGTCTCGACCAATGGTTTCTTTGATAACGCGTGGTCCAGCAAAACCAATCAAGGCTTGTGGTTCTGCTATGACCAAATCTCCAACCGAAGCAAATGAAGCAGTTACCCCACCGTACGTAGGATTGGTCAAAACAGAAATGTATGGAATCTTGGCGTCAGCTAATTGCGTTAATTTGGCTTCAACTTTCGCCATTTGCATCAAGGAAATAGCAGCCTCCATCATACGTGCCCCACCCGATTGAGAAATCAAAATGTAAGGCATTTTATGTTTCAAGGCATAGTCCATAGCACGAACAATCTTTTCTCCCATGGCAGATCCCAAAGAACCTCCAATAAATTTAAAATCCATCGCACTAACCACTACTCCACGACCATTCATATCACCCGTAGCAGTACGCAAAGCGTCTGTTAAGCCTGTTTTCTTTTTGACATCTTTTAATCGGTCCTTATACTTTTGGGTATCGGACCAACTCAAAGGGTCTTTGCTTTCTACTTTCGTGTCAAGCTCCTTAAATTTGGAATCATCAAAGAGAATTTCAAAGTATTCTTGACTTCCAATTTGAACGTGAAAATCATCTTCTGGACTGACGTAAGCATTTGCTTTTAACTCTTCTGTATCAATGATTTTACCACTAGGTGATTTGTACCAAAGTCCTTTTGGCACATCCTTCTTATGTTCTGTGGTAATATTTTTCTTTGTTCTTCTAAACCAAGCCATCTTCTTTTTCTCTTCTCCTCCGTTTTCGTAAATATTATCTAAATTATCCAAGTCTATTGATATTATTTAAATCCTCAAACGCTTGTATCAAGCGGTCTTTGAAGGAAACTTCTCCTTCTCTAACCCAAACGCGAGGGTCATATTGTTTTTTATTTGGTTTGTCTGCTCCTTCTGGATTTCCAATTTGTCCTTGCAAATAATCCTTTTTCGCATCGAAATACTTTCTTACTCCTTCCATAAAGGCAAATTGCAAGTCTGTATCAATGTTCATTTTGATTACACCATATCCGATCGCTTCTCTAATTTCTTCCAAAGAAGAACCAGATCCACCATGGAAAACAAAATCCACTGGATTTTTAGATGTATTAAATTTCTCTTCAATAAATTTCTGAGAATTATCCAAAATTTTAGGCGTCAACACAACATTTCCTGGTTTGTATACACCATGAACATTTCCAAATGCTGCAGCAACCCAGAAATTATCACTTACAGATTTCAATTGCTCGTACACATATGCTACTTCTTCTGGTTGTGTATACAACAAGGAATTATCTACTCCACTGTTGTCAACACCATCTTCTTCACCGCCTGTAATTCCTAATTCAACTTCTAAAGTCATTCCGATTTTGGACATTCTCTCTAAGTATCTTTTGGAAATTTCCATGTTTTCTTCCAATGGTTCTTCTGACAAATCCAACATATGAGAGCTGAACAATGATTTACCCGTTTTGTGGTAAAAATCTTCATTGGCATCCATCACACCATCAATCCAAGGCATTAAATTTTTCGCACAGTGGTCGGTATGTAAAATAACCGTTGCACCATAAGCTTCTGCTAATGTATGGATGTGCAATGCACCCGCAATAGATCCTTTGATTGCAGCCAATTGATTATCTCCTTTCAATCCTTTACCAGCATTAAAAGCCGCACCACCATTTGAAAACTGAATGATAACGGGTGAATTAACTTGAACTGCAGCTTCCATCGCAGCATTAACCGAACTAGATCCAATCACATTACATGCAGGCAATGCATATTGATTTGCTTTAGCGTCTTGAATGATTTCTTTAACTAACGAACCGGTTGCAACTCCGGCAGGAAACTTTCTACTCATAGGATATATAATTAAGTGCTTTTAAATTGGTACAAATATAGAGAATCTATGTTAAAATGGGTAATTAATTCCAAAGGCAATTCTCGGTTTCAAAATATTGAAATTATCAAATCTCCAACGATCTCCTTCTGCATAACTAGGATCATGTAATTTGTAGGCAAAATCCAATCGTGCGATCAAAAATGTTAAATCCAATCTTAAGCCGAATCCACCACCAATCCCCAATTGTTTGTAAAATTCATCGAACTTAAACAAGGTCAACTCATTCTTTTTGTCGGTTCCCCAAATGTTTCCGGCATCCACAAAAAACGCTCCATTGAACATTCCCATCATATTGAATCGATACTCGGTACTAAACAAAAGTTTTAATTGTTCAATCGCAAAAACATCATCTCCTCCTTTGAATCTTGGAATATCTGCTGGACCTAATGTTGCGGCAGCCCAAGCACGAATATCATTGGCGCCACCTGCTGTATAGCTACGTACAAAAGGTACAAAATCTGAATTTCCATAAGGTTGAATGATTCCGACAAATAAACGATTTGCCCATGTAGTTTTGGGTCCGAAATTGAAATATTTCCTCACGTCTAAATCCAATTTCACAAATTGAGAATATGGAACATTGAACACCATTCCTTGTTCGTTTCCAGAAGCGGATTCCGATTTATAAAATCCGAAAGCCTTGTCCATTAATCCCAAAATATTTCCTGCCAATTCAATCTTTCCTCTGAAAAACCATGGATTTTTAATGCTCGCACGCTCCGCTTGATTGAGCGTATACTGATAAAACATGGAAGAAATGAAAACATTTTGTGTGATGGATTGCTTTCTGAAATTCATGTTTTGAAACAAGGAATAATCAGACATTCCATCATCATTTAAGGAGGATTGAAAGGCTTGGTCATTGATAACCATTTGGATGATTTGGTCATCTGTTAATTCTCCATGAAAATGTTGAATTCCAGCTGCTGGATTATAAGGGAAATAATATTGATTGATAAAATTGTTCAAAATGGAATTATCTCCACTAAATACATTGAAGTAATTATCGCGTTGAAGATTGTTGACAAATTCATTGTTTAAGATGCTTATCATATGCGTCTGAGCATCTCGAAAGGAAATGTTGTAATCCAATCCCGATGAATAGGTCACGCGCCCAAGTCCAATGTTTCGCTGAACTGATGCACCAATTCGAAAATCAGATTGTTTGTAATATCGTTTCGGAAATACTGGATCTAAGTTGAAGGGAAATAACAAATAAGGAAATCCAATTTTGGTTTGAAAAGCCATTTCAAATGCATTGAAAAAACTTCCTTCATCGGTAAATTTTTTGTTGACATTTCCCAAGGTTCCCCTTAAGGTAGTTTCTAAATTCTCTCCCCCTCGAAATAAATTCCGTGCGATCAAAGAAACCCTTGGAGAAACCCCAAAATTCATAAATTCAGACCAAGACAATTCTGCTCCATAGAACAAATCGTATTTTTTCTTTGGTCGAAATGAAATTCGAACATCAATAATACTATCACCTTGTATCAGTTCAGGATTTTCAGGATTCCATTCATTGATAAAACCCGTCATGGAAACTCCTTCTCTCTTGAAAATATTTCGTTTGGTTTGTTGTTCTGAATTGATGCGATACAGTCCATTTTCACGCAATACAATCGCATCTGTAAAGAATTTCGGACGATATTTCATTTTGGGATCTACATAATGCAAATGATAGCCTTCGTAAATAGTATCCAAATAATTGGGTTGTGGGCTTGCATTTTTATCATAATTAGAATCCGGATAAATATGAATGGTTCCGTATCTATATTTCGAAAATTGTTGTTTTGCTTTTACTGTATCCTTGTCGATACCTTTTGGGATTAACAAGGCAACATCTAAAGCCTTGTTGGAAATCGTTGTATCTGCCGTGAATTCTATGTCTTGCCCATCTTCATTGAAACGATAATATCCGCGGTTTTGCAAATATTCTGTAATTCGGTTGCGTTCCAAAATGAAATTATCCATGTCATAACGCTCACCTACTTTGATTTCGCCACCTCTCAACATCAAGGTTTGATAATGATTATATATAGCTGAATCCGAAATATTGTAGGCATAGTCTTGGATGATGGATTCCTCACCTGGATTAATTTCATAAACAACCTTTCCTTTTTTGGACGTACTATCCAAATCATGTTCAGACTTTACTTCTGCGTCAAAATATCCACGATCAAAATAAAAAGTTTCCAGATTTTCTTCAGAAAAAGCCGTTAAAGCAGTATCGATGATAACAGGAGGTTCACCTTGGTTGAATAAAAATCGTCTGATCCATAAGTTGTTCCCCACATATTCTTCCAAGCCATTTTTTACCAACAAACTATCCAAGGATTTTTGGGTTCTTCTCTTTTTGGTCAAATCATAGTACTCCATAAAAGTTGTATCAAACTTCTCATGTACAGAGTTATATAACATTAACTTTAAAGGCAAAAATCCAAACAAAGCTCCAGCATTGGGACGTTGTTTGACATAATCTTGAAGAACTCCATTGAAAGGTTTTTCTTTCCCCTCAAATTCAAATTTGTTTTTGGTTAAAAGGAATTCTCCTTCTGGAACTTTCTTGGTCGTACTACAGCTGTAGACAACGAAGCTCATTATAATGAATAATAGTATCTTTGTTCCCAGAAATCTCATGTCAAATGCTTACAAATAATGAAACCAAACTAATCAATTCTTTGGTTAAAAAAAAATTTAGGCAAAAATACAACAAGTTTATAGTTGAAGGTGTTAAAAACATTCAAGAAGTCATAAATAGTGAAATTTTGGTTTCCAAAATCTTTACGACTGAAGATATTTTTCACGCTCCAAAAACGGAAATTTCCATCATTTCAGAACGCGAATTGCAGAAAATTAGTCAACTAGTACAACCCAATACAGCATTGGCTTTATGTGAAATTCCCCAACCTAAAACGATCGTAAAATCTGGATTTATCATAGGCCTGGACGACATACGCGACCCTGGAAATTTGGGAACCATCATCAGAATGGCAGATTGGTTTGGGATTGCCCAAATTATTTGTTCCAAAGAAACGGTCGATGTCTACAATCCGAAAGTGATTCAATCGACTATGGGATCTTTTACGAGAGTACAACTACATTACATTGATTTAGAAGAATTTTTTCAAAATTACTCCCATCCTATTTTGGGCACCTTTATGGAAGGTGAGAATATATACCAAATTGATTTTCCAAAAGATGCTTTATTGCTAATGGGCAATGAAGCCAATGGAATTTCTGAAGATTTGATGCAGTTTGTGTCTCATAAAATTTCAATTCCAAGATTGGGAAAAACTCAAATGACAGAAAGCCTAAATGTTGCCATGGCAACTAGTATTATCTTGGGTCAACGAGCTTCTCAAATGTTTTAACTACAATATATACCTTCCTCAAAAAAAAGCAATAAGGTCGTTTTTAATCGATGAAATTTTGACATAAATTCCTTTTTTCTCAAAATGATTATGAAGAGGAATGAATGATGAAAATTCAAGTTCAACACTAGGTTACTAATAATTCCTAGTTAAATTTGGACCATCATCGAATTGAATTCAATCGAAACAAATCCAAAATCAGAATGATCATCTAAAATCTGGTTAATTGATGGTCAGAATTTTATGTTTTAAACTATCTTATAGAAAAGTTAAAATTTTTCATTCAATAAAGAGAATTGAGTAATTTGCCTTGCTAACGAGAAAAAGAGATATGAAAAATTGGTTGTGGATACTTGTTATCCCTTTTATTTTTAACCTAACCAGTTGTAAAAAAACCGATAAAGACCAAGTTTTAAATACAGAGACACAAAATGACACGATTCCAAGGTACGATTCGGTTAATTGGAGTTCAAAAGTCAAATTCTCATCGACCGATCCACAAGATTTTGCTTCCAAAAAACAATTTCTTGATCAATTCTACACTGACTTTTGGCTAAAAAATAATGTCAGCGGAGGCTTTTTAGTAGCTCAACATGGTAAAATACTATATGAAGGATATTCGGGTTATTCAGATATTGAAAACCAAATTGCCATGACCGCTGAAACTCCTCTTCACATTGCATCCATTACCAAAGTTATGACGGCGCTTGCCATACTAAAATTGGTTGAAAAAGAGAAAATTGATTTGGATGCAGAAGTTTCTACTTATTTAGAAGGCTTCCCTTATGAAAATGTAACAGTAGAAAATTTACTAAACCACCGTAGCGGTTTACCTAATTATCTTCATCTTTCGGACGATAAAAAATACTGGGACAATAAGAAAAAAATCACCAACCAAGATGTCTTAGATATTCTGGTTAATTTGAAACCAGAAGCTTTGAACAAACCTGGAAGAAATTTTGCTTATAACAATACCAATTTTGTTTTATTGGCCTTAATTATCGAAAAAGTAATGGGAATGGATTTCCCTAAAGCTATGAAATATATGGTTTTCGATCCACTTGGAATGAAGAACACGTTCGTCATGGATTTTAAAAAGGATTCAGCCAACGTTTCCAAATCCTATTACAACAATGGACGCGAGTGGAAATACGATCATCTCGACATAACCTATGGCGATAAAAATGTTTATTCCACACCACGAGACATTTTCAAAATGGACATGGCGATGTATGCCGATGAATTTTTGCCAAAAGAATTAAAAGAAAAAGCATGGAAAGGATATAGTTATGAGTCTAGAGGTGTCAAAAACTATGGTTTAGGCTTCCGATTAATGGAATGGGAAAATGGGAACAAAATCCTTTACCACAATGGTTGGTGGCATGGAAATAACACTGCCTATGTACGTGATTTCGCCAATGAAGCAACCATTATCGCCTTGGGAAATAGAAAAAACAGAACCATTTATAGTACGTTCCGTTTGGTAAGTTTATTTGGTGATTATCCATTTCAAATTGATGAAAGTCCTAGAACGAATGGTGAGACTGGCAGTGATTCGGTAGAAAAATTGCAACGAAAGCTAGATAGCATGAACAATATTCAGGAATCTAATTCTTCTAAAAACAATACAGAAAAAGGAGATTCCATATCTGGTAAAATTCAAAAGAAAAGCAAATAACCACGAGAATACTAAAACAATAAAACCCATTGAAAATCAATGGGTTTTATTGTTTCTTGCAGAGAGGAAGGGATTCGAACCCTCGATACAGTTACCCGTATACTACCTTTCCAGGGTAGCTCCTTCAACCACTCGGACACCTCTCTAATTGGGATGGCAAATTTACATGAATTTTTCAATTAATCCGCACGAGCAAAAAAGTTCTTTGATAAATTTTTATATTTGTCTGCAATGGGCAAGCAGTTTCAGTTTACAGGGCAAGGATTCTACTATTTTTATATTCTAATTTTTTTATTTTCTCCACAATTTGTACAAGCACAAATTTATGCCGAATTTTTGCTAGACAAATCCTATGGAGAGAGACAAGAATTTTTGGTTAAAAATTATTATAACAACCATGCGTTAATCAAAGATTCTGTTGCCTACAATAAGGAAATCGAAAAAATTAACCAATTAGGCAAAAAGCATAAAGACCAAGAACTGATCCTGGAAAGTAAATTTATGCGATTAAACTACCTGTCTTCCAGAAATTACCGCAATTATTTACAAGAAATTAATGAGTTCATCAACCAAGCTGATCGTTTAAAAATCAAACAATTACAAGTTCGTTCGAGACAAGCATTAGGCTTTCATTATTTTTATGAACTCAATGATTATGGAAAAGCAATCTTTCATTTTTTAAAATCTTACGAATATTTAGAAAACCTGAAGGAAGAAGATTTTCCTGAGAAACAAGAAGCCTTGTTAAACATCGCCAACATCTGTTATAATGTTGGTTTTGAAACCAAAGCATTGTTTTATTTACAAGAAGCTGAAAAATACAACTATAGCTATTCAGAAGGATTAAAATACAACATCCTCAACACCAAAGCCCTTATTTATAACAAACTAGGAAATATAGACATGTCCATTTCCATTCATAACAATGTCTACAATGCAACCAAAAACACCAAGTTTGAGGAATGGAATATCATTTCCAATAATGACATTGCCATGCTTTATTTTAACCAAAATAATTTCAGCAAAGTAAAATCCTATTTAGATGATTTAACGATGGAAAACATTGAACGTTTTCCGTGTCAATATCAACAGCGCAATATATTATATGCCAAATATTATTTAGCAAGTCATACCTATCCAAACTTTTTTGAAAAAGTGGAATTACTTATTCCTTATTTCGAGAAAGGGGAAATATGTAGTATGAATAAAATAGAATTCTTATCCCTTTTATATTCCTACTACAAAAGCAAATCTGATTATCACAATACCTTAATCATTGCCGACAAACTTCTCAAAACCATAAAGGAATCAGACCGAACTATTCAATCAAATGAGGTGAAAATCGCAATCGAACAAAATAACTTCGAAATATTACAACAAAAAGAAAAGGAATTAAATCGATCCAAATACATTACGTATATCTTGAATTTCTTTTATGTTGCTTTGATTGTATTTGCCATTCTAACGTTCATATTTATTTTCAAACGAAAACAAGAATTAAATCGAAAACGATTGATCGAAAATCAAACCATATTACAAAAAAAGGAACAAGAAATTTCCCAAGCCAATAGCTTCATTGAAAAATTTAAATCGGACATCATCGAAAAAAATAAAATCATTGATGAAATGACGGCTAAAATTCAACATTCCAATCCGAATTTTCAAGAAACTGATCATGAATTATTGAACAAATTGGTGATTCTTACAGAAGACGATTGGCTTCGATTCAAAAAAGAATTCACTATTTTATATCCAAACTTTTTTGAAACGCTTGGAAATGAATCCACGCAAATTACTCCGGCACTAAAACGACTGGCAGCTTTGTTATATTTACGATTAAATTTTCAAGAAATTTCCAATACACTTGGTATTAGCAAAGACAGTGTGGCAAGAACAAATCGTAGATTAAAAAATGTTTTAAACATCCCAAAAGATCAAGATTTCATTGATTGGTACCGTGAAAAACTGAAGTAGTTTTACAAAATCATAAAATTCACACCCCAAAACTTATTTTACAAAATGCTCATATTCTATGATTTGCACTTTGTCCGCCCTTTGTCCGCCCTTAAATTTTATAAATCCGTTGTTGTTTCACATCTTTGCATTGCTCTAATCGAAATACGGAATGTATAGTAAAATACAAACCATAAGAACGGGACTCTCAACACTAATACAAAATTAAGGTTAAGTGAAAAACTTTGCTTTAAAAAATTAACACCGAACAGCCAACCTATACCAACCTAAATAGCCATGGTTGTCTTAAAAATCTCTCTACAAGCTAACTCAACTACGCTTGCCTTTAAGACAACCATTTTATTTTTTTGACAACTCCCCTCTTAGGTCTGTCTCATATAAAATCTTAAACTCATGAGAAGAAATTCCTTGCCCCAATAAATGGATTGTTTTACAAACAGAAGCTTCGGTAGTTAAATCGTAACCGGAAACAGCATTTATTTCTTTGAAAATTTCGCTTGTTTCATATCTTCCCAATTCCACCATACCAGCTGCACATTGCGTATTGATGATGAAGATTAGTCCATCTTGGGATTTTTTTCTCAATAAATCTTTGAACCATTCAAAGGAAAATATATTCCCAGATCCAAACGCTTCAATTATAAGCGCTTTTAAATTGGAAGAATTCATGATACTTTCAATAAACTCTCTTTGCATTCCAGGAAATATTTTCAGCAATCCTAGCTCTGTATTCATAGCATAATTGATTGAAAAAGGTTGTTCTGAATCTTCTTTTCGCAAGGCATGTTCATGAACTACTAAATGAATCCCAGATTCTCCTAATTCAGGATAATCGGGCGAGCTAAATGCATCAAAATTTTCTGCACTCATCTTTGTCGTCCTATTTGCCCTGAACAATTTATATTCAAAATAAATACATACTTCAGAAATTTTTGGACGCCCATTTTCGTGTAGGCTAGCAAAATGAATAGAAGTTATTAGATTCTCTTTGGCATCGGTACGCAAATCTCCCACTGGCAACTGTGAACCGGTAAAAATGATTGGTTTTTTCAATCCATTTAACATAAAACTCAACGCAGAAGCAGAATAAGCCATCGTATCGGTTCCATGTAAAATCACAAACCCATCATATTGCTCATAATTCTCCTCAATCATTTTTGCTAAAATCACCCAATGATCGGATGACATATCAGAAGAATCGATAGGATCTTTAAAACTGGTAAAACCAATCTCACAATCAATAAGTGAAATTTCGGGAATTTGTTTCAGAAGGTTATCAAAATCAAAAGGTTTCAAAGTTTGGGTTTCGTAATCTTTTACCATTCCAATTGTTCCCCCTGTATAAATCAATAATACCTTTGTTTTCATATCCGTAAACTTGCCGCCAAGTTAGAAATTTAGGGACTTATCACCAAATATGCGTTACTTTTTAAATGGCTGAAAATATTTTATTTTAACAAATTCGGCTAATAATTTTAGGAAACTTTGTTAAAATTTTAAAATTTATGGAATAATTATTGATTACTTTTATACCGAGTATTAACCTTTAAAAATAATTTAAACTATGGGATTATTTTCATTCATCAAAAACGCAGGTGAGAAAATTTTCGGAGGATCTGAAAGTCCAGAAGAAAAAGCACAAAAAGTAAAAGATCACGTATCTAAATATGGGTTTGATTTATCAGGCGTAACATTTGCCGCTAACGGGGATTCTATCGTAGTTTCTGGTTCAGCAAAAAATTTAGATGAAAAACAACGTATTTTGGCAACTGCTGGAAATGTTGATGGAATCGACAATGTAGAAGACAATTTAACATTGATTGAACCGTTAAAATTTGATTTACCAGATTTTTCTAAAACGATGTATACCGTAAAAAGCGGTGATAATTTATCCAAAATTTCAAAAGAAGTTTATGGTGACCCTAACAAATATCCAGTCATTTTTGAGGCGAACAAACCAATGTTAACTGATCCAGACAAAATTTACCCTGGACAAGTTCTTTACATTCCGCCAGTAGGATAAACCCAACTTCTAACAAAATTTCAGGTAACCATTCCTGAAACTTTGTTTTTAACCACCAGCAAACTAAAACCTAGTTTTTCACGTTGTAATCAAAGTATACTAAATAAATTTTTATGAGATTATCCATTTTATCAGTAGTTGCAGTAGCAGCGGTAGTGTTAACAGGATGTGTTCCTCAAAAGAAGTATGATGAACTTCAAAATCGTTTCAATAGCGTTTATGCTGAAAACCAAGGATGTCAAACTGAATTGGCAGCGGCTAAATCTAGAATTGAAGGCTTACAAGATGCTATTCAAGCTGAAAGAAACAATATGACTAGCCTACAAAATGCTCTTACAGAGTGTTTAGCTGGTAGCAAACAAGGAGGAGCTAATATTGCAAAATTAGTTGATGAAATCAATGCTTCCAACAAATACATCAAACACTTAACTGAAATCAATCGTAAGAATGATTCCTTAAACATGGTGTTAACCAACAACTTGACACGCTCTTTAAGTCGTGAAGAATTAAAAGACGTTGATGTTCAGGTTTTAAAAGGTGTGGTATTTATTTCATTGTCTGACAATATGTTATACAGATCTGGAAGCTACGAAATTAGCCCAGCTGCTAACGAAACATTATCGAAAATTGCCAAAATCATCAAAGATTACAAAGATTATGATGTAATCATTGAAGGAAACACAGACAATGTGCCAATTAAGAAAGAAAATATCCGTAATAACTGGGATTTAAGTGCTTTACGTGCATCTTCTGTTGTACAAGCATTACAAAATCAACACGGTGTTGATCCAAAACGTATGACAGCAGGAGGACGTGGAGAATACAATCCAGTGGCTTCTAACGCAACCGATCAAGGTAGAGCGAAAAACCGTCGTACACAAATTATCATTACTCCTCAGTTAGATGAGTTCATGGAATTGATTGGACAAGCTCCAGAAACTAACTAAGAATGTAAATCAATACGATTCTAAAATAAAAATGGCGGGCTTTTTATGAAAGTCCGTCTTTTTTTTGCTCCATTCTTTGATTGGTAAAGTGAGGATAAACTCATCCTCCATTGTAATATTGGCAGCAACACAAACAGAAGTATTGGGTTGACAAATTTTTACCAAATCTTCTAGCAATTGGTTGTTTCGATAAGGCGTTTCCATAAAAATCATCGTAGACCGATTTTTACGACTATCCGCTTCCAATTTTTGAATGGCTTTTTTACGTTCCACTTTATCAATTGGCAAATATCCATGAAAACTAAATTGTTGCCCATTCATTCCAGAAGCCATTAAAGCAAGTAGTATGGAAGATGGGCCAACCAATGGTACAACTTGAATGGATTGTTGATGAGCCAAACGAACCAATCTCGCACC
Source organism: Moheibacter stercoris (assembly GCF_040545805.1). Classification (NCBI taxonomy): domain Bacteria; kingdom Pseudomonadati; phylum Bacteroidota; class Flavobacteriia; order Flavobacteriales; family Weeksellaceae; genus Moheibacter; species Moheibacter stercoris. The sequence continues at coordinate 33,164 of NZ_JBEPMO010000005.1, read as the reverse complement.
AGGATCAGCAACAGCTGGAAGACCAGCTTCGGACAAAATTCCAATGGGCTGATTTCGTTGAAACAATTTGCTCAATTCATGCAACTCTTCACCAGAAGTATTTTTATCCAATAGATGTATTTCCAATTCGGATTGTTTCTTTTCTGGTAAAATTGTTTTGATAAATTTTCGTGCGGACTTTTCGTTTTCAACGACAAAAATTTGGATTGACTCCACAATCGAAAGATTGTAAGCCGGTAAAGAACGTTGAAAATCATCATTTCCCAACAAAGTTGGAATTAAATATAATTTTGATGCCATTAAGATCTATGTTGAAGAATGAAGTCCTGAATTGCTTCATCCAATAATTGAAAAACATGTTCAAAACCATCATCTCCTCCATAATAAGGATCGGGAACATTTCCTTCACCTAGCATGAGTTTTACTTTGGATCGATGCTCATCTGTCTTTGCTAATTCCAAAATATCAGTATAATTGGAAGAATCCATCGCAAATATCAGATCAAATTGATCGAAATCTTTTGAGGAAAATTGTCTTGCTCTCTGAGTAGAGATATCGATTCCATATTTTTGTGCAATTGCAATGGAACGCTTATCGGGACGGTTTCCAACATGCCAATTACCTGTACCTGCAGAATCTACTATCCAATTTCCATCTGTTCGATGTCTCATAATGCCTTCTGCCAATGGCGAACGACAAATGTTACCCAAACAGACCATTAAAATTTTCATGGAGTCAATTATTCGATCGTAATTTTTCGATTGATATCCTCCACGTATCCTCTAAAAATCTTATCGGTTTCGGACAAGTTTTTAACGGTCTTACACGCATGCAAAACGGTAGCATGATCACGGTTTCCAATCTGTGAACCAATGCTTGACAAAGAGGCTTTGGTGTATTTCTTCGCAAAGAACATCGCCAATTGTCGAGCTTGAACTACATCACGTTTTCTGGTTTTGGACTGAATTTGATCTACTGGAATTTTGAAATAATCACATACCAAACGTTGGATATAATCAATGGAAATTTCCTTTCTCGTATTGTTAATGAAATTGGACAAAGTTTTTTGTGTCAATTCCAAGGTAATTTCCTTTTTGTTTAAAGTTGCTTGTGCTATGATCGAATTCAAACAACCTTCCAACTCACGAACATTGGTTTTGATGTTTTTCGCAATATGGTCTACCACTTCTTCTGGCATCTCCAAACCGTCTTTTTCGACTTTGTGCTTTAAGATGGCCAAACGGGTTTCATAATCTGGCGCTTGAAGATCTGCAGACAATCCCCATTTGAAACGAGAGATTAATCGTTGTTCCATATCTTGAATATCAACAGGTGGTTTATCAGACGTTAAAATAATCTGATTCCCTTTTTGATGCAAATGATTGAATATATGGAAGAATGCTTCTTGCGTTGCTTTTTTACCTGATAAAAATTGCACATCATCGATGATTAAAATATCGATCATTTGATAGAAATGAATGAAATCATTTCGGTTGTTACTTTGTACTGAATCAATGAATTGTTGGGTAAACTTTTCGGTTGAAACGTACAATACTGTTTTATCGGGATGATTTTCTTTTGCTTCCAATCCAATGGCATGTGCCAAATGCGTTTTCCCCAATCCTACTCCACCGTAAATAAACAATGGGTTAAAGGAAGTTCCACCAGGGCGTTTTGCAACCGCTTTCCCTGCAGAACGAGCCAATCGGTTGGTTTCCCCTTCAATGAAGTTATGGAAGTTGTTATTGGTATTTAATTGTGAATCAATTTTGATTTTTTGCAATCCAGGAATGATAAATGGATTTTTCACCTTTTTGCTATCTATAGGCAAAGGCGCATCTACTTCTTGCAATTGCAATTTCTCACGATTAGAACTAGGAATTTTTACTGTATAAGGATCTTTACCAGAATATTTCTGATCCATGACAATACTATACACTAATTTAGCGTCCTTTCCTAATTCCTTTTGTAAAGCTATTTTCAACAATTTAATATAATGCTCTTCTAACCACTCGTAAAAGAATTTACTTGGCACTTGAATTGTTAAAATGTTTTCATTTAGCTTAATAGGCTGAATAGGAGAAAACCAAGTTTTGAAAGCTTGTTCTTGAATGTTGTCTTTCACAAAATTCAAACAATTTTTCCAAACCGATTCTGCAGTTTTTCCCATAGTTATTAAAATTCTAGTTTTCTTAAAGGTTAATATTAGGTCACACAAGCGATTAGCCTACTAATATAGTTGGTTTTTTCGTTAAAGCAAAAGTGCTCATAAATTTTTAGTAAAAAAAACCAATTGCCTATTGACTTTTTCAAAATATCTTTGTAACGATTTAATCCTTTACTTTAAGATGATTTCGACAAAAATTTCAGTACGCGTAAGATATGGTGAAACCGACCAAATGGGAGTAGTTTACCACGGTAATTATCCATCTTATTTTGAAGTTGCAAGAGTAGAATTTTTCCGTGAATTGGGTCTACCGTATAAAGAATTAGAAGCCAATGGCATTATGCTACCTGTTGTAGATTTGGGTATAAAATATTTAAAACCTGCCTATTACGATGATTTATTACACATCAACACGCGAATTCCTGAAATTCCAAAGAGCGTTAGATTTCGATTTGAGTACAGTATTACCAACGATCTCGGCGAAGTCATCACCGAAGGTTTTGTTGTGTTAGCATTCATCGATAAAGATACGCGAAAACCTATACGTTGTCCCGAATATTTAACGAAAAAAATGGAGGATTACGCTAACCAAAATTAGTCCACAAAATCGTTGTAAAAGTTTCGCAAGAACTCTTCACTTATTAACAATTCATTGATTTGTTCATTGCTGAAATTTCCAGAAATATTGGTTTGTTTTGTTACTTTTTCTCCCAGTATGATGAAATCATTTAAAGCCCCTAAATAGCCTTCAAAAAAGATTCGTTTTTCTGAAAATTCTTTGAATACATTTTGATCCATTTCGGCTATTTTTTTATGATGAATTTTAAGTTCAACTAATAACTGTTTATAAACTGCTTTATCTTCTTCATACAAGTTGGAACGATCTACTGCACGATCAACAAAAAAAGAAACCAAATCAGAGCTTTCCTGCATGGCATAGATAAAATCTTTTAATGGATGATCTTTGATAACTTCCTTTTCTGCCTCATTGGACAAATCCACAATTCTATCCATGACCAAATCGCTCATATCAAAATATACGTCAATGACTTTTTGCAAAGCTTTTAATTGACTAACTCCTTCTATTCCCTTATCTGCGAGATACTCTTGGTTCAAAATATAGTTCTCCAAAATTTGATATCTCATACGAACATCTTCAAATGTTTGATTCATTAATTGAACATTCTTTTCAAAATATTCAATTTGAGATTTATCAAAGACAGACCTAGGAAGTTCTTTGTTAACATCTGACAATTCTTTGATGTTGAAATAAAAAACATCGGTAATTTTTGAAATCAAAATGGGTTCATTGCTTTTTACTAAACCCGTTTCGATTAGCTTTAAATTTCGATTGACATAGGTTATGTATTCCAATTGCGCATCTGTCAACTCTACCAATCCATTGTTATAATGGATAATAGCAACAGCATCATCACTAGAAATAATTCCAGGCTTATTTATAAAATTGTAATTTTCTGAATTGAAATTACAAGCAACAAACAATAAAAATAGTAGTAGTAGAGAAGGTAATTTATAGAAACACCTCATAGATTAATATAAATATTAAACTGACTGAAAGATAAGGATAAATCAGTTTAAATCGGTTAATTTTACTTGATATAAAGGTTCAAATAAGGAAATAAATTTCTCTTTCTGATCTTTCCTAACCTTAACCTCTAATGTACAGGACATTCCAAAATTCGTTTTCAAAACTTCTACTTGTGATTTATCAATATTTCTCATCACATTTCCTTGATCTTCATAGGTAAATTCAATCAATATCTTTTCTGTTAAGTGTTTCTCAACCAAAATAGCTTCTTCCAAAACCATTTGAGCTGATAATTTATAGGCTTTTACCAATCCACTCACACCCAATTTCGTTCCACCATAAAATCTCACGCTTGCAACCAAAACATTGGTAATTTCTTTGGATACAATCTGATTGTAAATGGGCAATCCAGCACTTCCTGAAGGTTCACCATCATCATTTGCTCGATAAATCTCACCGTTTAATCCCAAACGATAGGCGTAACAAATATGCGTAGCATCGGGAAATCGTTCCCATAATTCAATCAACTTTTCTTTTACTTCTCCCTCATCTTCGACCGGATAACCAAATCCTATGAATTTACTTCCCTTTTCTTTAAAATCAATATTTTCAATTGCCTGATCGATTGTTTTATACGAATATATCATCTTGTCAGAATCTTAATATTATCCTGTTCAACCTTCCATTCTTTCTGCAAGATTCCGTCAATTTTGGGCGCGACCAATCCCTCTTCCCATACTTTGTTGGATGTTATAATTCTTGCTTCATCCCAATTTCCAGACTCTATAAATTGTTCCAAGACTTTTTTCCCTCCTTCAATTATAACTGACTGAATATTGCTTTCATATAATTTCTTCACAATAGATTCTATAAAATCATCACCAAATGAAATTTGTTCAAACTGAAGATTCGATTCATTTTCTTGCTCCTTTTCTGTCAAAACTAATGTAGGCTGACTTTTATCAAACAAATGCAAATCTTTTGATAATTCTAATTTTCGATCTACAACCACTCGAATGGGTTGATTTCCCGACCACAAACGAGCATTTAGTTGAGGATTATCAATTTTAGCTGTATTGGTACCCACCAAAATTGCTTGTTCCTGAGTTCTCCAAAGATGAACAAGTTGTTTGGAATAGGAATTTGAGATCCACTTTTGTTTATCATCTAAGCTTCCCATCCTACCATTTGCAGTTTCTGCCCACTTTAAAATCACATAAGGACGTTTAAATTGATGAAAATGAAAAAACCGTTTGTTTACTTCTTGACAATCTTTTTCTAAAACACCAACCTTCACCTCGATTCCAGCATTACGCAATTTCTCAATCCCCAAACCATTTACTTTGGAAAAAGGATCTTGTGTACCTATCACAACTTTTGGTATTTGATGTTTGACAATCAAATCTGCACAAGGAGGCGTTTTCCCAAAGTGCGCACAGGGTTCTAAAGAAACATAAAGCGTTGAGTTTTTCAAAATTTCCACATCTTGAATCTGCTGTATAGCATAGACTTCGGCATGTGGACTTCCTGCTTTTTTATGCCATCCTTCTGCGATAATTTTGTTTTCATGTACAATGACACAACCAACCAAAGGATTTGGATAAGTCAGTCCAAGTCCCAAATTGGCAAGTTCTAAGCATCTTTGCATCATTTGCTCATCAAAATTCATTGATCTATCTATTAAAAAAACACCTCATAAGCCAAAAACTCATGAGGTGTATATATCTATTTTATTTCTTTTTAATCTTCAGATTGTTCCTCTCCTTGATTGGATTGATTTTCTTCTACCTCATCGTTGAAATCAATTTGAAGCAATTTTCTCAATCGAATTTCGGTATCAACCAAGCGAGATCTTTTTTCTTCAATCTGTTTGAAAACGTCTTTCAACAAAGGACTATCGGCATTGGCATTGGCGAAAAACCCAACATTGGTTTCCAATTGATTAATTTCCTTCTCTAAATCGTCGATCATTTTGCGCGACTTACGGATTTCATCATCCAATAATCGTCCATCTTGCCCAGATTTAATTTGGTCCACCAAAGCAGCCATTTTGAAATCTTGAATTTCATTGTCAGACAAACCAAGGGATTTCACAATTTCGTTTATCGCTTTATTAAAGTCTTGGTTGATGCTCATTTTTGCAGCAGGCACCTTTCCAATACTATTCCAACGAACATTGAAATCATTCACAGCTGATAAATCTGCTTCTGCATTTCCTTGAGTTTTGAAATTTCTCACTTCTTCTAAAAGCGCTTCTTTCTTCACAAAATTCTCTTCAAACGCTTGGTTAACTTGATTTCCGCGTTCTTTGTAGTTATCGAAAAATAAATTACATGCATCTTTGAATTCTTTCCAAATGGAATCGGAAAATTTACGTGGAACGTGCCCAATTTTCTTCCAATCGGCTTGAATACGTTTGATTACTTGAACAGAAGCATTCCAATCCGTACTATTGGCGTGTTCTTTCGCAATACGTAACAATTCTTGTTTTTTCTCCAAATTCGTTTGTTGTTCAGATTTTAGAGATTTGTAGAATTCGTTTTTGCTATGGTTAAAATCACGTGTAGCTGCTTTGAAAGCATCCCACATTTTTTGGTTGTATTCTTTTGGAACTCGTCCAATTGCCAAGAAATTTTCACGTAAGGTATTCAAACGTTTGATTCCTGATTGCCATTCACCATGTGATTTTTTCTCAGGATTTTGAGACAAGACAGCAATCTCATCCAAAATAGCTTGTTTCTTGGTTAAATTTTCTTCTTGTTCTGCTTTGATTTTTTCACCTAATTCCGCTTTACGATCATGAATCTTATGCGTCAAATCTTTGAATTTCTGCCAAGTCACTTCGCGCATTTCTTCTGCAACAGGAACCGCTTCTTCCTTCCAAAGTCTGTGTAAGTATTGAAGTTCATTCAAAGCTTTTTGAACATTCTCCTCTCCTACCAATTCCTCTGCGCGTTTGATGATGGATTCTCTTACTTGTAAGTTATGCGCATAATCCAATTCACGAAGTTCTTTGTTAAAATCTAAATATTCATAGAAATTATCCAAATGGTGAAAATAGGTTTTGAAAACATTTCCGGCTTGAGCTTTTGGTACTGGACCTGCATTGTGCCAACGTGTTTTCAAATTTCTAAATATGGAGAAAATATTGGTATTTTCTGTATTTTGTTCTTGATAAAGAGCTTTCAACTCATCAATGATTTGAAGTCTTTCTTTCAAATTTTCTTGTTGATTTTTTTCTTGCTCTTTGTAGAAACTATCTATTTGCCTTCTATAATCATTGTAAACAGCGTTGAATTCTCTACGTGCCGGATTATCATAATGAAAATCTGCTGCTTCACCACCTTCTTCTAGAAATGCATCACGTTTCATGGATTCTTCTTCGTCCAATTTACGTTTTACCGCATCACGAATTTGATTGAAATGTTCACGTAACTTTCGCGCAGGATGTTTGGCCAACAAATCTTTGGCTTCCCCAATCAAAATGGCAACAGAGAAATCGTCGTAATTTTTAAATGGAATTTCTTCTTCCACATTTTCTACTTCTTCTGCTTCCTCTTCATGAGATTCTACTTTGTAATCTTCCGCTTCTTCAGATGGAGTATTAACAGGGCTTTCCTCAGGAGTTGAATTCTCATTTTCAACCGGTTGATTTTCGGTAGAATCTTGAGTATTTTCTTGAGAATTTAGGTTTTGAGCTTTTTCTCCATCTGCCTCATTGTGCAGGTTATCCAATTCAGTCGTCATAACAAATAATAGTTTTTGGTTAACAAATCTAACTAAAACAGATGGGATTTACAAAGAAGAATTCCAAATTTCCCAAGATTTTTCGGCTTGCAAAATCAACATTTCCAAACCATTTTTGATTTTCGCTCCCTTTTTTTCTCCTCTTTTTAAAAATTCGGTCTTATCTGGATTGTAAATCAAATCGTACAATAAATGCTGTGAAGAAATAGAATTGTACGGAATATCTGGATAGGCATCAACTTTTGGAAAGGTTCCAATGGGTGTACAATTGATGATGAGTAAATGATTGGAAATAAGTTCATCTGTTAGATCGGAAAATTTCAAATCACCTTGACGAGTAACGGTTTTAAAATTAATTAAATGCTTATTGAGACAAAATTTCACTGCTTTTGCAGCTCCACCATCACCCAATATTAATGCATCCTGATGGCAAAATTCTAATAAAGGTTCGAGTGATTTTTCAAATCCATAAGCATCAGTATTGAATCCAATTCTACGCCCATTTATGATTTTCACACAATTAACTGCTCCAATTTCTTGGGCAACATGATCCAATTCATCTAAATATGGCAAAATGGCTTCTTTATACGGAATCGTAACGTTCAATCCGATTAAATTGGGATTCCGAAAAAGTTGTTCTACTTCTTCAATTGAGTCCAAATCAAAGATTTGATAAGTTGAATCCGAAATATTTTCTTTTTGGAATTTTTCAGCGAAATATTTCTCAGAAAATGAGTACGAAATATTTCGACCGATTAATCCAAATTCTTTCATGAGGTTTTTGATTTGTTCAAAGCGCCTTTAATCAGACGACTTATCAATGGTAAATTGGCAGCAACAATAATTCCGAAGATGAAATATTCTAAATTATTTTGAACAATTTCAAATCCGCCTAAAAAATAACCCAACATGGAAATCACTCCTACCCATAAAACTGCACCAATAAAACTATAGGTGATAAAGGTTCTATAATCCAATCGAGTTGTGCCGCAAATAAACGGAATGATGGTTCTAACGACAGGCATAAATCGTGCAATGATAATCGCTTTTTTTCCGTGTTCGTTGAAAAATTCCGTAGCTTTTTCTATGTGTTTCGGTTGAATGTAAAATTTCCCAGGATTGGCCAACAACCAATTTCCAAATCGGCTTCCTACATAATAATTAACAGTGTCTCCTAAAATAGCTGCCGCCATTAAAATCGGAATAATGTATTCGATATGCAAATGGTTTTGGCTATCGTTCGCGGCAATCATCCCAATGGCAAAGATTAAAGCATCTCCTGGAAGAAAAGGCATAATAAAAGAAGCGATAATCAATCCTGTTTCGGCAAAAATGATAACAAAAAGAAATACATAAATCCAATTGCCATAATTATTGATAAAATCCATCAAGACCTTATCGGGTCGAGAAACGAAATTTGCAATAAAGTCAAAAATTTCTTGCATGGATGTTTTTTAATTTAGTTTAGCAAAAACTATGCACGAATGATATCGGCCCCAATTGCTCGTAATCTTGTATCGATTTGTTCGTACCCTCTGTCAATTTGTTCAATATTATGAATCACACTTTTACCTTTGGCTGATAGTGCAGCAATCAAAAGTGAAATTCCGGCTCTGATGTCAGGTGAACTCATGGTTGTTCCACGTAATGGGGTTTCATGGTTCAAACCGATAACCGTTGCCCTATGTGGGTCACACAAAATTATCTGCGCTCCCATGTCTATCAATTTATCGACAAAAAACAATCGGCTTTCAAACATTTTTTGGTGCACCAAAACGCTACCTTTCGCTTGGGTTGCTATGACCAAGATAATACTTAATAAATCGGGTGTAAACCCAGGCCAAGGCGCATCTGAAACAGTCAAAATAGAACCGTCCATGAATTTTTGTATTTTATAATGTTCTTGTGCTGGAATGTAAATATCGTCATTGGATTTTTCCAATTGAATTCCCATTTTTCGGAAAACATCTGGAATCACTCCCAAATTTTCCCAAGAAACATCTTTGATGGTCAATTCAGATTTGGTCATCGCTGCCAATCCAATCCATGAGCCAATTTCAATCATATCGGGCAAGACAGTATGTTCCGTTCCTCCTAAATATTCGACTCCTTCAATTGTTAACAAATTGGAACCAATCCCTTCTATTTTGGCGCCCATTCGCACCAACATTTTACATAATTGCTGTAAATAAGGTTCACAAGCCGCATTGTAAATCGTTGTTTTTCCTTTTGCCAAAACAGCAGCCATTACAATATTTGCTGTTCCTGTAACGGAAGCTTCTTCCAGTAACATATAGGTTCCAACCAATCCTTTTTTCTCATCGATTTCAACTCCATAAAAATCTTCACCATCAACAAATCGATAATTTGCGCCTAAATTGATGAATCCTTGGAAGTGCGTATCCAAACGTCTTCTTCCAATTTTATCTCCACCAGGTTTTGGCATATAGGCTTTCCCATATTTCGCTAATAATGGCCCCATCAACATAATGGATCCTCGTAAAGAAGCACCATCTTTTTTGAATTCTTTGGATTGCAAATAATCCATCTGAATATTGTCTGCTTGGAAGGTATAATCACCTTTGGCATTTTTCTGGATTTTCACACCTAAATCAGCCAAAATTTCAATCAAACGATTGACGTCTCGGATATCTGGAATATTTTTGATACGTACTGGCTCTGTTGTTAAAAGCACTGCACATAAAATTTGTAAGACTTCGTTTTTGGCACCTTGCGGGATGATTTCTCCACTTAAACGATTACCTCCTCTGATTTGAAATACAGACATTGACGGAACTTATTTTTTTTGTTTGAAATTATTGTTGCGATTATTTTGATTCTTCTGCTTGTTGTTGGTGTTTTTGCGAGAAGTATTTACGGTATTGACTTGTAAACGATCTGGTGAAAGAAGAGTTTCTTCTGTGTTACGCAAATCAATTTTACTGTCAGACAATTCGTACAAATGGTTGAAAATCGTTTTATCATCAACAGTGTCTTTATTCCAAATCAAATAACATTTCTTCATGTGATTGGCAATCACCATGACCAATCCTTCTTGTTTATCACCTTCCCATTCTAAGGCAACTTTGATCATACGACGAATGTTTTTTCCGTAGTATTTGTACTTGTACTCATCTTTTGGATAAGCAACTTTGTTGGGTTTGCTATATACCTCTTCTTGAGTCGGAATCGGATATGGAGACTTCACATCCAATTTGAACTTGGACATGATAAACAATTGGTCCCATAATTTATGTTGAAAGTCAGGGATATCACGCAAATGCGGATTTAATTCTCCCATCACTTCTATGATAATTTGAGCAAATTCATTTCGTTCTTTTTCATCCTCAATTGACATACAATGATCCACCATTTTTTGGATGTGACGACCATATTCTGGGATGATGAGATTGGTTCTCGCAGTATTGTATTCCATATTTTTTATACGAATATGGACAAAAGTACGATTTTGTATAGGAAATATGGAATAGATTAAATGAAAACCTATGAAACTTTCACATTTATTAAGAATTCAACAAAAAAGAAAATGGATTATTTCTTTTTATTTCGCTTGTTAAAATTCTTATCACCACGTGTTTTCGGCTTCTTGTATTTTTCTGCCAATTTTCGTTTGTAAGAACCGCCTAAATTAACTTTTTTGTTCTTTTCCTTTTTTTCATGGAAGCTCGCACCACCTTCCACTTTTTTTGGAATAACGACAACCGGTTGTTCAATTTTTGGTTTTTCTTCGTAAATCAATTCATTGGAAATCTCGACCTCTTCTGGAAAATCTTTTTGAGGAATTTTGTATTGCATCAATTCTTCAATCGCATCTTTGAATTTTGATTCGGCTTCGGTATAAAACAAAATCGAATGTCCTTTTTTTCCTGCTCGTCCACTTCGACCAATTCGATGAATGTAATTTTCAGGGAAATCAGGTGTGTCGAAATTGATAACATGCGAAACATTTTCCAAATCCAATCCTCGAGCCATTACGTCAGTTGCGATTAAAATTCGATTGAAACCTTCATCAAATTGACGGATAGATCTAATACGGTAATTTTGGGATTTATTGGAATGAATAATCGCCATTTCTTCACCAAAATTTTCTTGCAGAGATTCAAACAATAAATCGGCACGTTTTTTATTGGAAACGAACACCATTACTTTATGAAAAGCTTCTCTGTCAGAAAGCAAATAGGACAATAAATTGACTTTGGTATTGAAATTTTTCACCCAATACACTTCTTGCGAAATGTTTTCCAAAGGCTTTCCACTCATGGCAACCGAAACACGAATCGGATCATAGAAAGAATCCGTAATCATTTGATCAATCTCATCGGTCATCGTCGCCGAAAACATAATGTTCTGACGTTTTTCGGGCATCAATTCAAAAATATTATTGATTTGGAATCGAAATCCTAAATCCAACATCACATCTACCTCATCTAAAACCAATTTTTTAATCGTTTTCAAATTCACTGCTTTGCTCAAAGCCAAATCATACAAACGACCTGGAGTCGCCACCAAAATATCGGCACCTTCTTCCAATTCAATTTTCTGGGTATTCATGTTCACTCCTCCGTAAACGCCTTTGACGCGAACAAATTTGTAAACCGTTAGCTTTTCGATTTCTTCCACAACTTGCAAAACCAGTTCACGCGTAGGAACCAAAATCAAAATTCGGGGTTGTCCTTGTTTGGAATAAGTCAAATTTTGAATCAATGGAAGCAAATACGCCAAAGTTTTCCCCGTTCCAGTTTGGGCGATACCCACCATATCTTTTCCCGATTGAATGACCGAATAAGATTGAGCCTGAATGGGAGTTGGTTGCGTTAAATTTAATTCATCTAAAGCGTTATGAATTTGTTTCGATAAATTAAAATCTTGAAATGATTCCATGAAAATTGAATTTTTGCAAAGGTAGTTCAATGAAATTAAACCTTTATATAAATGAAAAAAAGGTTCAAACTGAACCTTTCAACTTATTATTTTTCTGGTATTGGCCCTCGCATATGGATCACCAAACCATTTAAAAAATTTCGTAAAAACTGATCTCCGCAAGGTTTGAAATTCGGATGATCTTCATGTCTGAAAATTGCTCCTAACTCACTTTTAGAGATTTTAAAATCGACCAACGCACAAATGGCAATAATTTCATCGTCTCTTAGTTTCAGCGCTACGCGCAATTTTTTCATGATATCGTTATTGCTCATTTCATTGATTTTTTATTGAATATTCTCCAATCGTTTCTTTAACGAACTTAAGAACTGAGACGCTAAGGCACCGTCAATCACGCGATGGTCATAGGACAAAGAAAGCATCATCATTTTACAAACAGCCAATTCTTCTTTTCTGTTTATCACAACTACTCCAGCTCCTGAACGAATTTCGCCCAAAGCCAAAACCGCTACTTGTGGTCGGCTGATGATCGGTGTTCCCATCAAGCTTCCAAAAATTCCTGTATTGGAAACAGTAAACGTCGTGTCTTGAATATCGGTTGATTTCAATTGGTTCGATTTGGCATTGTTTCCAATTAAATTCACGTTTTCGATGATTTCCTTCAAACTCATTTCGTTGACTTTCTTCACATTGGGAACGATTAAATTCCCATCTGGAAGTGCCGTAGCAAAACCTAAATTGATGTCCGCTTTCGTAATCAATTCGTCTTCGTTCATCCAAGCATTGAATTTCGGGAATTCTATCAAGGTGTCAACAACCGCTTTCATAATGAAATGCGTATAGGTTACTTTCACCCCATTTTCCTTTTGAAAGGAATCTTTTATGGCTTCTCGATGTGCTACCAAATTCGACACATTTACTTCGCAAAAAGTCGTAACGTGCGGAATGATTTGATAGGAAGATTGCAAATGTTGCGCAGCAATTTGTCGAATTCTCGGCAAAGCCTCAACGGTATCTTCAGGTTGAATATTCAAATTTAATTTTGTCGAAACCGGACCTGCTTGAACAGGTTTTTCGTCCTTTTTTAAGTATTTTAAAATATCGACTTTTCTGATGCGACCGTTTTCTCCTGTTGGAACGATTTTCTTCAAATCTTCGATTTCCAATCCGATTTCTGCTGCAATTCTACGAACGACCGGCGAAAGAAAGGATTTCCCATCCAAAGATTTGGTTTCCAATAATTCCACTGAGGAATTTGACGTAGCAATTTCAGCTTCTTGGATTTCTACCTTTTCAGTATGAACAACGGTATCCGCCGAAACTTCCAAAATAGCAATCGGTCTTCCGACTTTGGTTTCTTCTCCTTCTTGAACCAAGATTTCTTTTAGAATTCCTTCGTATTCAGAAGGCAAATCGGAATCCACTTTATCGGTACCGATGGTCACGAAAAGTTCGTCTTTTTCAATTTTATCGCCAGGTTGCTTCAACCAATTGGTGATGGTTGCTTCCATAACGCTCTCCCCCATTTTGGGAAGTAGAATTTGAATTTCTTTCATTTTGCTGAAGTATCAAGTAGTAAGTATCGAGCAGTAAGAATTTTTCCTGCTACTCGATACTTGATACTAGTTTATTTATTCGAATGCGTTGATTCCCGTAATGTCGTTACCCGTAATCAACAAATGAATATCGTGTGTTCCTTCGTAGGTAATAACGGATTCGAGGTTCGCAGCGTGACGCATCATCGGATAATCTCCAACGATACCCATTCCACCTAAAATCTGACGTGATTCGCGTGCGATATCGATTGCCATTTTCACGTTATTACGTTTTGCCATTGAAATTTGCGCTGGTGAAGCTTTGTCTTCATTTTTCAACGTTCCCAATCTCCAAGCCAATAATTGTGCTTTGGTGATTTCGGTGATGAATTCAGCTAATTTCTTTTGTTGCAATTGGAAGGAAGCGATTGGTTTCCCGAATTGATTTCTTTCCAATGAATATTTTAAAGCTACTTCATAACAATCAATTGCGGCTCCGATTACACCCCAAGAAATTCCGTAACGAGCAGAATTCAAACAAGAAAGTGGTCCTCTTAAGCTGCTCACGTTTGGCAATACATTTTCTTTTGGAACGATCACGTTTTCAAAAACCAATTCACCTGTTTTTGATGCACGTAACGACCATTTATGATGTGTTTCTGGAGTTGAGAATCCTTCCATTCCACGTTCTACAATCATTCCGCGGATTTTTCCTTCTTCGTCTCTCGCCCAAACCACAGCGATATCGGCAATTGGAGAATTCGTGATCCACATTTTGGCTCCATTTAAAACATAATGATCGCCTTTGTCCACAACGCGCGTTTCCATTCCTGCTGGATTTGATCCGTGGTTAGGTTCTGTCAAACCAAAACATCCAATCATTTCTCCACTTGCCAATTTTGGTAAGTATTTCATACGTTGCTCTTCTGATCCAAACGTATAAATCGGATACATTACCAAAGAAGATTGAACAGAAGCCGCTGAACGTACAGCACTGTCTCCCGCTTCCAATTCTTGCATAATCAATCCATACGAAATTTGATCTAATCCTGCTCCTCCGTATTGTTCCGGAATATAGGGGCCTAAAGCTCCAATTGCACCCAATTTTGGCATCAATCCAGGGATATCGGTATGTTCATGCGCAGCGTTATCAATGATAGGTTTAATTTCTTGGTTGACGAATTCACGTACACTTTGACGTACCAACTTATTTTCTTCGGTTAATAAGTCATCTATTTGAAAGTAATCGGTGTTCATTCTTTTTAGTTTGTTTTGAAAATTGATTGCAAAAGTAAGGAATTGAACGAATTAATTCCCAATTAAAATTCCCGAAATATTCCAAGAGCTAAAACTTGTTCCTTCGGGCTCACCCTGAGGAATTTTCACTTGGATTTTATGCTTTCCTGCAGGCAAATTCCCTAGTTCAATGATGTAGGGATTGGTCACTGTTGCGGGACACCAATTGGATCGACTCAAATCGGAAGATGACAATCCATTGCCAAAATTTCCCGAAACAGGATTGAACAGACGATAAGAACCACAATCTTCCCGCCAAGGAATCAAATCGAAAATTATTTTTCCATTGAGTAAAATCGTGTTTTTCTTTGGAACGAATTCGTCACCATTTCCCCATCCGCCGTGTCCCGTGGTGATGTAACGCAATTGAGCGTTTTTCAAAGGTTCCTTTAGTTCAAATTCCATTTCTAAACCTTTGTCCACATTGAACATTGTCGCATATTCTTGTCCGGCCATTTCCATCACATTTAAGGTATTGAATAAGGGAACGACTTTTTTCGTTTCTTTTTCTTCCCCAAAACTTTTATGAATCGTGACGTTCATCGAGATTCGGTGACCGCCTTTGTCGTAGTTTCCGATGAACACACCTAAATAGACTTCCTTCTCGCTTAACAAAGAAGAATAGCTTGAAATATCTTGACGATACGGAACGACTTCGTGCCAGACTTTATCTTTTAAGGTTACGCGATCATTGAAATGCTTCACACCAAAAGGCGTGAAGAAACGCATTAATTCAATCAATGGTGAATAATTATCCGTCGCCCCAACACCTTGGTATTTTTTGCCGTTTCCATTGTCATAAATCGGTAAGGTTTCGGCTCCATTCTCTAATCCATCTAAGAAACTTTGCTTTTTATCGGTTGGAATTAAAAATACCGTTCCTGTTCTATCGTAGGCATCACCATTGGATTCTTCCAATAAATCCAAGAAAACCAAATCAGAAGCTTCAATTTTTGGAAATTTTAGTTTTTTCACGGCAATTGTTCCGTTGGCAAATCGCATCACGCCTTCTTTGGGTTCAAATTCTTCGGACCAATGAATCAATTGATTCTCAAAAACCGGAATGGTCGTAAATCGGGCTTTCCAAATGCGATCTTGGTATTCAATTTTTTCCAATTCAGGAATGGATGAATTGCTCAAAAATTCAGGAAGTTTCGTTTTTTCTTTCTTTATTTCTGATGCTTTGATGCTATGGTTACCATTTCGAATCACTTCCAAAACCAATCCTAAATTCGCTCCTAAAATAGATGGACTTGCTTTCAATTTGGATTCATCGTTGTACCAAATTTCAATTGTATTGGAATTGATAACTGTTTTCGCTTTTTTGCATTTGTAACCCAAAATCGTTTTGGTTTCAGGTAAGAATTCAAATGTTTGTTTGGAAATAGATTCATCATCGATGAATTTGAAGATTTCGTTCTCTGAAAGAAATGCGAATTGCGCTATTTTTTTGGAAGATGGTTCGACAAAATTTTGCTCAAATGGATAGGGACCTTTTCCAGAAAAATTATTTTGTGTTGTGATCAAAAACGAATTTGAATTTGCAAAAACCCAAATTGGATTTTGATGGGGAATTTCTGTACCATTACTCGAAACCAAATAGGTAATTTGGGTAACCGTTGGTGATTGAAACTTTATCTGTGCCCAAGTGAATTGAAAAATTAGAAAAAGAAATAAAAAATTATGTGTCCTCATTTTTGTGCTTTAGTTCTTACAAACTTAGGGAAATGAAGCCGTTTTCCTAAGATGAAATAAGGAATATTCCTATTTGATCAAAGGTAAATTCCTTATTAAAAAATGAAATAATTCGAGTAAAATATACCTAAATTGCAGTCTAAATTCATTCTAACTCAACTTAAATCAAACAATATGTGTGGAATTATAGGTGCATTTTTATTGCAAGAACCCTCTGAGATGCTTCGTCCGAAAGTCTTGGAGATGTCCAAACGAATTCGTCATAGAGGACCCGATTGGTCGGGAATTTATACAAACGACCAAGCCATTTTATCGCACGAGCGTTTGGCAATTGTCGATCCGACTTCGGGAAAACAACCTTTGTACGGAAATAACAACCAATTCATTTTAGCCGTAAACGGCGAAATTTACAACCATAAAGAACTTCGAAATTTATTTCCAAATTATCCCTTCAAAACCCAAAGTGATTGTGAAGTGATTTTGGCTTTGTACCAAGAAAAAGGAAACAAATTCTTAGATGATCTCAATGGAATTTTCGCGTTTGCGCTTTACGATGAAGAGAAAAATTCGTTCCTCATTGCGCGTGACCATATGGGAATTATTCCTTTGTATTATGGAACGGATAATAACGGCCAATTTTTTGTCGCCTCCGAATTAAAAGCTTTGGAAGGCGTTTGTTCCACCATCAAAACCTTCCCTCCAGGGCATTACATCGATAGTTCCGAAAGTTTGGAACCTAAAAAATGGTACCAACGAGATTGGGAAGAATTTGAAAATGTAAAAAACAACACAACTGATATTTCAGAACTTCGAAAAGCGTTGGAAGATGCTGTTCATCGCCAATTGATGTCCGATGTTCCCTATGGCGTTTTGCTTTCAGGCGGATTGGATTCTTCGGTTATCGCTGCGATTACCAAAAAATTTGCCAGAAATCGAATTGAATCCGAGGACAAGGAAGAAGCTTGGTATCCACAATTGCATTCCTTTGCAGTAGGTTTGGAAGGCTCACCCGATTTGAAAGCAGCGAAATTAGCAGCCGAACATATCGGAACAATTCACCACGAAATCCATTTCACCATTCAAGAAGGATTGGATGCCATACGCGATGTGATTTATTTCCTCGAAACCTACGATGTGACCACCGTTCGTGCTTCTACTCCAATGTATTTAATGGCGCGTGTCATCAAGTCAATGGGAATCAAAATGGTTTTATCGGGTGAAGGATCAGATGAAATTTTTGGCGGATATTTGTATTTCCACAAAGCACCCAATGCCCAAGAATTTCACGAAGAAAATGTTCGAAAACTAAGCAAATTGTATTTGTACGATAACTTACGCGCCAACAAATCAATGGCGGCTTGGGGAATTGAAGCGCGCGTTCCCTTTTTGGACAAAGAATTCATCGATGTCGCGATGCGATTGAATCCCGACGATAAAATGATCAAAAACGGACGAATTGAAAAATGGGTGGTTCGCAAAGCATTTGAAGATTATTTGCCGAAAGAAATCGCTTGGCGTCAAAAAGAACAATTTTCCGATGGCGTTGGCTACAATTGGATTGATACCTTGAAAAAATTAGTCAATGAAAAAGTGACCGATAATCAATTGTTAAATACTGAATCAAGATTTCCAGTGAATCCGCCAATGAGCAAAGAAGAATATTTCTACCGAACCATTTTTGAAGAACATTTCCCATCCAATACAGCAGCTTTGACAGTTCCCTATGCCAAATCTGTGGCGTGTTCAACACCTCAAGCTTTGCTTTGGGATGCTTCTTTTCAAAATCTAAATGACCCTTCGGGACGTGCCGTAGCCAATGTGCACAACGAAGCCTATAAAGACTGAGATTTTTAGAATGAAACAAATTTTGGAAACCGAACGTTTGATTTTACGTGAATTTGAAACAAAAGATGCCTCTAATTTCTACAAATTGAATCTGAATCCCAATGTTATTCGATACACTGGCGAGGAAGCTTTCTCTTCGGTTGATATACAAATTAAAAGCAGAAGATTTTAAGAATTAGTTAATGCTAGCATTCCATTCGATATTCGAAAAGAGTATTTGTATTTTTGAAGCAAATTGAATTCAATGTCAAAGGAAATACGTTATTCGATTCTTGATTTAGCTACTGTTTTAGAAGGAGATACTTACACGCAAACATTTGAAAAGTCGGTTTTGTCTGCACAAGCTGCCGAGAAATTTGGCTATGAGCGTTATTGGTTTTCTGAACATCACAATATGCCAAGCGTCATCAGCGCTGCTACTTCCCTATTGATCGGTCATGTAGCTCAACAAACCCAAAGCATCCGCGTAGGTTCTGGAGGAATTATGCTGCCCAATCATACCACTTTGTCCATTGCTGAACAATTTGGAACTTTGGATGCGATGTTTCCCAACCGAATTGATTTGGGATTGGGCCGAGCTCCGGGAACGGATCCTCTAACGGCAAGTGTTTTGAGACGAGGCGATGAAAATTTCAATTACAATTTTGAATACCATATTCAGGAATTATTGCGCTATTTCAGCACTGAAAATGCAAATGCGAAAGTCCGTGCTTTTCCAGGTGAAGGAGCCAATGTTCCCTTGTATATTTTAGGATCGAGTACCGATAGTGCATATTTGGCAGCGAAATTAGGGATGCCTTATGCGTTTGCTGGACATTTTGCGCCAGGACAATTTCGACAAGCGTTTGAAATTTATCAGTCCAGATTTACACCAAGCAAATTTTTAGACAAACCTTATTCCATGCTATGTGTGAGTGTTTTTGCAGCAGAAACCGAAGACGAAGCCCAATACATTTCCCTCTCCCATTATCAAGCAATCGTCAATTTATTGTTGGATCAACGTGCGCCACTTGTGCATCCAGAAAACACAAATTTGGAAGACATGAGCGAAATGCTTTACCAGCGTGTGATGCAAATGACTGCCTTAAGTTTAATTGGGGACAAGGAAATTTTAAAATCGAAAATCTCGCAACTTATTCAAGATTTGAATTTGGACGAAATCATGGTGTATTCCAATATTTATGATTTTGAATCCAAATTGAAATCCTACGAAATAACCAGTCAAGTTTTCAAAGAATTCAATCAGAATTTTGATTAATTTATTTAGGTTGAACTTGAATTTTTATCTTTACTCATCAAAATCTCAATATGATTGAAAAGAACAATCCAAAAATAGTCAATGCTTGGAAGTTTTATGATTGGGCCAATTCTGTCCATTCCTTGGTAATTGCGTCGGCTGTTTTCCCGATTTATTATAGCACGGTTACCAAATCAGATTCCTTGGAACCCATCCGTTTTTTGGGTTTTGACCCTGCTTCTGCGTTTACCTTTTCGTTGGCAATTTGTTTTTTCTTGGTCATCATTTTATCGCCTATTTTATCGTCTATTGCCGACACCGTTGGAAATAAAAAAAGATTTTTACAATTTTTCTGTTATTTGGGTTCCTTTAGTTGTATTGGGCTTTTCTTTTTCACATCGGAAAATATTTGGTTGGGATTATTGCTCAACCTTTTGGCAGCGATTGGTTACTGGGGAAGTTTGGTATTTTACAATTCCTATTTGCCCGAAATTGTCACCGAAGATCGCATTGACAAGACTTCGGCGCAAGGATTTATGGTGGGATATGTTGGTTCTGTGATTTTATTGGTGATTTGTTTGGTAATGATCATGTTCATTGGCAAAGAAAACTCCGGATTTTATACAAGATTGAGTTTTGTTTTGGTCGGATTGTGGTGGATGGGATTTGCTCAAATTACCTTCAATCGACTTCCCAACACAGTTTACGATAAAAAAATTCCGAAAAATATCATTCAATCGAGTTTTAAGGAATTGAATAAAACTTGGAATCAATTGAAAAGCATTTCCCGAATCAGAATTTTTCTGGGCTCCTTTTTCTTTTATAGTTTGGGAATGCAAACGATTTTCTTGATTGCAGCGATTTTTGGCGAAAAGGAAATCGGATTGAGTACCGACAAATTGATTATGACGATTTTGTTGATTCAATTGGAAGCGATTTTAGGCGCATGGTTATTTTCTTTTTTATCGGGAAAAATCGGAAACCGAAATACTTTATTGATTGGAATTTTCATTTGGGTCATTGTTTGTTTAATCGGATATTTAATCAACAAAGACAGTCCGAGCGTTGAGATGCAATTTTACTTGATGGCAGCATTGGTTGGATTGGTTATGGGCGGAATTCAAGCATTATCGCGTTCGACCTATGCGAAACTTTTGCCACCAACTGAAGATCATACAACCTTTTTTAGTTTTTATGATGTGTTTGAAAAAGTGGCATTGTGTTTGGGACTTTTCATCTTTGGAATTATCATTGAAATGACCGATGGAATGAAAGTTTCGACTTTGACGATGGGCTTCTCGTTCATTGTTAGTTTCATCATCATGTGTTTTTTGAAAATGGAAAAAACCGCAAAAATTTCGAAATAAATCAATCATTATGATTAACATCCGAAACAAATTCACGCTTGAGTATTGGAAAAACATGGCTCATTTGATTTACAAATCGGCCATGGGATTTATCGATGACAAGTGTATGAAAATGGCAGCTTCCCTCGCCTACTATACCTTATTTTCATTGGGTCCCTTGTTGTTGATAGTGATTTGGTGTATCGGATTTTTTTATGGAGAACGCGTAGGGAATTATGATGCGAAAAAAGAATTGATGAGCGAAATGACCGATCTTTTTGGAATCAGAGTCGCTTTGCAAATTCAGAGCATCATTGAGAAGTTAAGTCTGGAAACAGATTCCAATGTGGGATTAATGATTGGTATTGGCACCTTAATCTTCACATCCACGACCATTTTTGTGGAAATTCAAGATTCCATCAATACCATTTGGGGCGTAAAACCCAAACCCAAAAAAGGTTGGCTTAAATTTATATTGAATCGTTTATTGTCTTTATCTATGGTTCTGGGATTGGGATTTTTGTTAATCACTTCGTTAATGGTAAATTCAATCGTCATGTTGATGACTGAATACATCAACAAAATCTTCCCTGCAATAACCTTGAGCACCTTGAATTGGATCAATAATGGAATTACTTTCTTGGTCATAGCTTTATTATTTGGTTGTATTTTCAAAATTCTTCCTGACGCAAAAGTGAACAACAAACACATCATTGGAGGTGCTATTTTCACTGCGATTTTGTTTATGTTGGGTCAATATGGAATTTCCATGTACTTACAATTCAATGCAACCGCAAGTACTTTTGGTGCAGCGGGAAGTGTGATCATTCTTCTTTTGTGGGTATATTTTTCAGCGGCTATTTTGTATTTCGGAGCGGAATTTACCAAAGAACACGCGAAATTTTACGACAATGGCATTAAACCTTCTTCCTTTGCCGTTCTCGTTGCCCACACCGAAATTGCTGTCAAAACGGGTAAAGATACCGATGTGGAAAAAGGAGAAATTTTGAAAGAAAAGAACGAAAGTAAAAATGACGATATTGAACATCCGACTCCTTCAAAAGAAAGCTAGAATTTCTTGAACTGATTTTCTTTTAGATCTGAATTTATAGCCCCGATTGTCGCGGATATCCTTTTAAAATTTTTGTGAAATTTTAAAAGATAGAAGCAGAAAGCGGGATTGGCTCCAAAAAAATCTATGCCCAAGTTTCGTCAACCGCATAATCGTTCAGAGCAAAACTTTTTGTCTGTACGACTTTCCCGTATTGGAAATAGAAATCAATGCGCCCTAAAAACAAGCCTGCATAACCCACTTGGTTGACCAAAACCATTTTTCCGTCCTTGTTCAATAGGCTTTCTGGTTTTTCTAAAAACGTATGGGTATGACCACCAATAATCAAGTTTATGCCCGAAGTTTTTCGAGCCAATAGGATATCTGAAGGCGTTTCGGGATCGGAATATTCGTATCCCAAATGCGACAAACAAATGACCAAATCACATTTTTCGTCTTCGTTTAAGATGCGCGAATAATCCTGCGCGATTTCAATCGGATTCAAGAATTTGGTTTCTCCAAAAGCATTGTCACCCACCAAACCTTTCAAATGAACGCCCAACCCAAAGACACCGATTTTGATGCCATCGCGCCAAAAAATCTCGTAAGGTTTGACCAAACCATCCATAATGGTGTTGGTAAAATCGTAATTGGCGTTGACAATTGGGAAATTTTTATGCGGAAATTGTTTTTTCAAACCTTCTAAACCATTGTCAAATTCATGATTTCCGAGCGTCATGACGTCGTAGCCAAGTTTGCTCATGAGTTTGAATTCCAATTCACCTCCAAACATATTGAAATAAGGAGTTCCTTGAAAGGCATCACCCGCATCGAGAAGCAAAACGTTTTTTTCTTGCTGACGAATGCTTTGCAAAAGATTGGCTCTTCTGGCAAATCCGCCTTTGTTGGACAATCTTTCGTTGGTGGAAATTTCGAAAGGTTCAATTCTAGAATGTTGGTCATTGGTATGCAAAATCGTGACTTTTTTAATTTCTTGATTTTGACCTGCCAACAAATCAACAGCTGGAATCATCGTCAATAAAGACGCTGCTCCTGCTTTTTTAAGGAATGATCTTCTGTTTTCCATTATTTCAAAATTCTTTTGTCCGTATTAATTTTCAAGGTATCGTTTTTGGTGAAATGATCGATAATCATATCGCGCAACTTAATATCCAAGTCTTCTTTGGATTCTGCTGCATTGAAAAAGGTCATTTTATCTCCACCATTCAATAAGAAATCATTGGTCACGATGGTATAAGTTGCATTTACATCGACTGGTTTTCCATTAATTTTCAAAGACTTAAAGTCAAAAGGAGAAAACGTCATTCCTGCAATCGGATGTCCAAAATCGGATTCCGATAGATAATTGACCATTGGTTCTAAATCCTTTCCTTTCATGGTCACGACCCAAGCCATATTATCAAATGGCATTAATTCGTAGGCATTTTTCAAGGTCAAATCACCTTTCCCAAAAGCTCTTCTCATCCCACCCCAGTTCAAAAGACATAAATCAATTTTCTTTCCGTGACGTTTTTCGTATATGAAATTGGCTTCTTCCAAAATCATGTCACAATTAAAATTTGCCAAAGGAGAATTGAATCCATCTTTGGGAAGATCTATTTTGGCATAAGTCAAAATTTTGTTCATTTCCCCATCCATTTTTTCTTTAAAGGGCAAAATAAAGGCTTCAATTTCCTTATCGGCTTCAATAGATGCATCAATGGATTTATTGGCTGGATGAACTATATTGGTTACCTTATAAGACTGTTTGGCACAAGCCAAAAACAAAAAAGGTATACTGAGAATGAAAAAGGATTTTCTCATTTTGACTAATTTTTAAACCCTACAAAGTTGAGAAATTTTCAAGCAAGAATGAATCTTTTTTAGATTAAATTGGACTTAAATTAAATAGCCATTATCATGAAATTTTTGAGTAATTAATCCTTAAATTTGTAAAATATAGGTGCGAAAACCTATGAAATCATTAAAAAATTGAATTCGATATAGAATGAAAAAATTCACAGGAACAGGTATTGCGTTGATTACTCCTTTTAAGGAAGATAGAAGCATTGATTTTTCTGGATTGGAAAAATTAGTCGATTATGCAGTAGAAGGAGGAGTTGAATATTTGGTGTGTTTGGGAACAACAGCCGAAACCCCTACCTTAACCAAACAGGAAAAACAAGAAGTGCTTTCAACCATAAAAGCAGCCAATTCGGGAAGATTACCAATGGTTTTAGGAATTGGTGGAAATAATACGATGGAATTGGTAGAAGAATTTAAATCAACAGATTTACAAGATTTTGACGCCATATTATCAGCTTCACCTGCCTACAACAAACCTTCGCAAGAAGGAATTTATCAGCATTACAAAGCTTTGGCAGAATCCACAGATTCTGACATCATTTTATACAATGTTCCAGGAAGAACGTCATCTAACATCAATCCGGAAACAACTTTGCGTTTAGCCAATGATTTTCAAAACATCATCGCCATCAAAGAAGCTTCGCCCAATTTCTTGCAAAGCACAGAAATCATCAAAGACAAGCCTTCGGATTTCATGGTTTTATCGGGCGATGATGAATTTGGATTGCCTATGACCTTAGCGGGAGGAATGGGTGTAATTTCTGTTATTGCACAAGGATTGCCAAAGGAATATACCGAAATGATTCGTTTGGGATTGGACAAAAAGGTAGATGAGGCATATAAATTGCATTATGAATTGATGGACATTACACGTTCCATTTATGTAGAAGGAAATCCAGCAGGAATCAAATCTTTATTGGCTCACAAAGGAATTTGTCATGCTTATACAAGGTTGCCATTGATGCCTGCTACTGACAATTTATCAATGAAAATTAAATCCTTATTGGACAAGTTTAACTAACAAAATTAATATAGAATTATGATCAAACAAAGTATAATTGATGCCTTGAACAACCAAGTAGAAATGGAAGCTGGAGCTTCACAATTGTATTTGGCAATGGCATCATGGGCAGATGCAAAAGGTTTAGAAGGAGTTTCTGAATTTTTATTTGCACATTCGGACGAAGAAAGAATGCATATGTTGAAATTGGTTCGTTTCATCAACGAACGTGGTGGAATGGCGATTATTCCATCTTTGCATATGCCAAAACAAGATTTCAATAATTTGCATGAAGTGTTCCAAATGGTATTGGATCATGAAATCAAAGTTTCGGAACATATCAATCAAATCGTGGACTTGACATTGGCAGAAAAAGATTATGCAACCCATAACTTTTTGCAATGGTATGTTTCTGAACAAATTGAAGAAGAAAGATTGGCAAGAATTATCTTGGATAAATTAAAATTAATTGGTGACGACAAAGGTGGAATGTATCTATTTGACAGGGATATTTCAACTTTCAATGCAGAAAATTAATTTTGTAAAACCTTAACATTTTGCCACAAGCATTTATCTTATGTTTGTGGCAATATTTTTATACCTTTGCAAAATGTTTAAAAAATTAGGAATACTATTGATTGCCTCATGTTGGCTAGTATCTTGTAACAAGCGATTTGAATCTGCGATGAAAAGCTCAGATAAGGACTATATTCTACAAATTGCAGATGAATTTTATGCAGAAAAAAAATACGCCAATGCAATTGAATTATATCAAAAAGTGAATTCCGCTTTTTCTGGAACAGAACAAGCTGCAGATATTGCTTTTAAACAAGCAGATGCTAATTTCCAAGATAAAAACTATCGTTTGGCTGCGCACCAGTTCAAAACCTTTTATATCACCAATCCAACTGATCCTCGTGCAGAAGAAGCTGCTTATCGTTCAGCTTATGCATTCTATACCGATTCACCGGTGTACAATTTAGATCAAACAAGTACTTTAAGTGCAATTAATGAATTGCAGTCGTTCATCAATATGTATCCAGAATCTTCTCGTGTTCCTGAAGCAAATGGTTACATCAATGAATTGCGCGAAAAATTAGAAAAGAAATATTTTGAGATAGCGAAAATTTATTACAAAACTTTAAAATACAAAGCAGCGGCAATTGCATTTGACAATATGTTGGATGATTATCCTGACACCAAATTGCGTGAAGAAGCGATGATGTACTCATTGCGTTCTAAATATGAATTGGGTGTGAATTATAGCCGTTTCGAAACTCAAGAATTGCGTTTACAAAATGCTATGACTCAATACAAATTGTTTGTCAAAGCCTATCCTGATTCAAAATTCAAATCAGAAGCAGATAAAATCAATCAAAAAGTTGAAGCCGAAATGGTGAAACACAAAGAAATTGCTGCGAAGATTGAAAAAGCAAAAGCAGATGCAGAAGCTGCTAACCAAGACAATAAATCTTAATAAATTACGTAAAGTATTAAAGAATATCATATGAACTTTAAAGACATCGACGCACCTACTTCAACAGAAACTTACAACAGAGGTAAGATTGAAGAAAAAACCGGAAACATTTACGAGTCAATCGTAATCATGGGAAAACGTGCTGAACAAATCAATCAGGAAATGAAAACTGAATTGATTCAGAAATTAGATGAGTTCGCATCTCACACAGATTCTTTAGAAGAAATCTTTGAAAACCGCGAGCAAATTGAAGTTTCTAAATTTTACGAACGTCTTCCAAAAGCTACATCTATTGCCATCAAAGAATGGATGAACAACGATATCTATTTCAGAAATCCAGAGGAAGATAGCGCAAAATAAGAACAAACTATTATGTCAATACTGAACCGGAAAAAAGTTTTGTTGGCTGTTACCGCAGGGATAGCTGCTTACAAATCTGCTTTTCTGGTTCGTTTGCTTATTAAAAAAGGGGCCGAAGTAAAAGTAATTCTCACGCCAGAAGCCAGAGAATTTGTCACGCCTCTTACGCTTTCCACTTTATCCAAAAACCCAGTCGAATGGGAATTTGCTGAGGAAAATGGAAATTGGAACAATCATGTGGAATTAGGATTATGGGCAGATTTTATGATTGTTGCTCCTGCAACCGCTAATTCACTTTCCAAAATGGCCGATGGAGCATCCAATAATTTGCTCTTGGCAACCTATCTTTCCGCGAAGTGTCCTGTCTATATTGCACCCGCAATGGACTTGGATATGTATCAGCATCCCACCACCAAAGAAAATCTTTCCAAACTAGAATCGTACGGGAATAAAATTATTCCAGCTGAATCTGGAGAATTGGCAAGTGGTTTATCAGGTGAAGGTCGTATGGCCGAACCCGAAAACATTGTTAGTTTTCTTGAGAAAGATTTGGAAACCCAAGCACCCTTATTCGGAAAAAATGTTTTGGTTTCAGCTGGTCCTACCTACGAATTGTTAGATCCGGTTCGATTTATTGGAAATTTCTCCTCAGGAAAAATGGGAATTGAAATCGCCAAATCTGCTTTAGAAATGGGCGCAAATGTAACCTTGGTTTGCGGACCTTCCAATATTTCTACATCGGGCTATGACCTTCAACGTATTAATGTAATTTCGGCTTTGGAAATGCAAAAATCCATGGAAGACAATTACGAAAATGCCGATATCGTCATCATGTCAGCTGCGGTTGCTGATTATCGTCCTGCGACAAAAGCCGAACAAAAAATCAAAAAGAACGATGAGAATATGACCATAGAATTGGTCAAAAATCCTGATATTTTAAAAGGTTTAGGTGAAAAGAAAACTCATCAAATTTTGGCTGGGTTTGCCTTGGAAACCAACAATGCGATGGAATATGCCCAAGGCAAATTGGAAAAGAAAAATTTAGATCTCATCGTGATGAACACGCTTCAAGATGAGGAAGCTGGCTTTCAAAAAGACACGAACAAAATTACGATCCTACCAAAGGAAGGAGATCCGATATCCTTTCAAGCAAAAAATAAATCGGAAGTTGCAAAAGATATTCTTACATTTATCCTTGAAAAACACATACTATGAGTAAACTGAAAGCATTGTTAGTTGTATTATTGATTTCATTTTCTGTTTCTGCACAAGAATTCATGGCACGCGTTACAGTGGATTATTCGTCAGTACAAGCTTCCAATAACCAGGTTTTTCAAACATTGGAGAAATCCTTGAGTGATTTTATCAACACGACTAAATGGACAGATAGTCGTTACAAAGTACACGAAAAAATTGAAGCCAATTTTTTGATTATCATCACAGAAAGAAGCTCTACAACTTATAAAGGTAGATTACAAATTCAAACGAGAAGACCTGTTTTTAATTCCACTTACTTCACTCCTATTTTGAATTTTGTGGACAATAATTTCAGTTTTGAATATACCGAATTCGAAGAATTAATTTTCAATCCGAGAAAATTCAGCAATAAAAACTTAACCGATGTGATTGCCTTTTATGTGTATTACGCATTGGGAATGGATGCAGATACGTTTCAATTGGAAGGAGGAACCAATCATTTTAAAACGGCTCAACAAATTGCCATGAATGCAATGGGTACAAGTTATTCCGGTTGGGGAGAAATGGATGGAAATAAATCTCGTGGAAGTTTAATCAACAACGTTCTGAAACCTACCAATAAAACCTTACGAAATGTGTATTATCAATACCACCGTGTAGGTTTGGATGCAATGAGTGAAAATGAATCAAGAGCCAAAAATGCTATTGGAAATACGTTGGAAACCTTGAATTTCTATTCCAGTGGAAACTATGCCTTGTTTTATCCGTTGGACATTTTCTTCATGGCTAAAAAGGATGAAATTTCGAAAATATTTGGTGGTGGTATGATGTCTTCTGTCAATATCACAGCCATCAAAGAGACCTTAACAGCTTTATCTCCAACCAATAGTTCTATTTGGAATAATTTGAAAAAATAATGCTTACCAAACTTTCGGTATCCAATTTTGCCATTATTGATAATCTGCAATTGCAGTTCCAAAGAGGATTAACCATCATCACAGGTGAAACGGGTGCTGGTAAATCTATTCTATTGGGTGCATTACGTTTAATTCTTGGAGAAAGAGCCGATTTGAAACAACTCAACAACCAAGAAAAAAAATGTGTGATTGAAGCACATTTCGATGTAAGTAAATTGGAATTGGAAAAGTTCTTCGAAGAAAATGATTTGGATTACGAGCCCCAAAGTATTTTACGTCGTGAACTTTTACCTTCTGGAAAATCAAGAGCATTTGTAAACGATACGCCCGTTACTTTACATATTCTTCAAGAATTAAGTGGAAATTTGATTGATATCCATTCGCAATTTAATACCGCCAATTTATTGGAACAAGATTACCAATTAAATATTTTGGATGGTTATGCAGGTCAAATTCAGCAAGTCAAAAATTACCAAAGCCTCTATTCTTCAAGGGCTGAAAAAAATTCATTTTTGTCGAAACTAAGAGCAGAATTAGACCAAGCTAGTAAAGAATCGGACTATAAAAACTTTTTGTGGCAAGAACTAGATCAAGCTCAACTGAAGGCCGACGAATGGAACGAATTGGAAAAAGAGCAAAAGGAATTGCAAAATGTTGATGAAATTCAAACAGTTTTGGCAGAAATCCAATTAAAACTGGATACACCCGAATTCGGAATATTGTCTCAGTTACATGAATTATCTACTCAAATCAATAAAATTTCAGGACTGAATTCAGATTTGGAAGATTTTTCCCAAAGAATTCAATCCACAAAAATAGAATTGGACGATATCCAAAAAGAAATTTCCTTTAAAATCGAAAGACTCGAAGCAAATCCCGAACGATTAAATTTGATAAATGATCGTATGGATTTAATTCAATCTTTGCTTTCCAAACATCGTGTTACATCCGTTGAAGAATTGATTGCTATTCAACATCAATTAGAATCGGAGAATTCCAACTTACAAGAATTGGAACAGAAGATTGAACAAGTTGAGAAGGACATCCAAAAATTGGACAAAGATTTGAATCAATTTGCATCGGAAATTTCAAAACAAAGAAAAAGCGTAATTCCAGCAATTGAAAAAGAAGTGGTTCAGTCTCTTTCCAAATTGGGAATGGAAAATTCAGTTTTAAAAATTGATCTTAAATCTACAGCAAAATTGAATTCCTTTGGAATGGATCATGTAGAATTCTTGTTCAGCGCCAATAAAGGATCAACACCAAAATCAATTGAGAAAAATGTTTCGGGCGGAGAACGCTCGAGATTGATGCTTGCTATTAAAAAATTGATGGCTGGAAAAATGGAATTACCTACTTTGATTTTAGATGAAATTGACACAGGAGTTTCTGGAAAAGTAGCCAATGAAGTTGGAAATTTGATGAAAGAAATGGCTGAAGAATTACAATTGATCAGCATTACCCATTTACCGCAAGTAGCAGCCAAAGCCAGTCATCATTTCAAAGTACAGAAAAAAGAGGTCGATGGTGTGACCACAACTCAAGTATTCCCGTTAACGGAAGAAGATCGAACGCTAGAAATTGCCGAATTGTTAAGTGGATCTAACATCACAGAAACTGCGATTAATCAAGCCAAAGAACTGATGAATTCTTAGAAATACTTCGAAATATTCGGGTATAAAAAAACCTCACAGCAGAGAGTTCACCATGAGGCATAAATAACTAACACACAAAAAATCTTAATAATAAGACTTAATATCTTAAAGTAGATAAACTACTGTATTTTCATATTGCTTATAACAAATATACAAAAGTCTAGTAAAATAGTATAGTAATTTTACAAATTAAATCGATTCTAAATAAGGTCCGAAAGTGACTGACTTTCAAGAACTTTTAATGTTTTATCTCTAACTTTTACCATCACTCTGTTCAACGAACAAGATTCTTCATCGATACAATCTTCACATTTTTGGTAATAGTTCAAACTTACACAAGGAAGTAAGGCAATGGGACCATCGAGTACTCGAATGATGGATGCAATTGTGATATCATTCGCAGGTTTATTCAAAAAATATCCGCCTCCTTTTCCCTTTTTTGACTCCAGAAGTCCGTTCTTTTTAAGATCCAATAAGATTCCTTCTAGAAATTTTAGTGGGATTCTTTCCTGAGCTGAAATTTCAGAAATTAAGATTGGATTTCCATCCATTTTCCTCGCTAAATAAGCCATTGCTTTTAGACCATACTTCGTTTTCTTTGAAAGCATTTTTTCCGAATATCAATCTTTAGTTAAACCAATTTCAAATTACCCAATCCCACAAATTTCGTCAATTTATTCTAACTTGCAACATATTCCTAATTTTTACGATTAAATTATATGAAATCAAAAATTTACTCGCTTATTTTAATAGGCTTTTCTATCCCCACTATGGCTCAATTTTCAACACCCAATACAGGTGTTAAATGGTCATTGGACTCCATTGCACTTCATTCGCCAACTACTTTAACAGTTGAAGATAATGTGTATACATTGCATGAAAATTTAGTAGTTGAAACAAATGACTCTTTGGTGTTGGACCGTCAATTAACCTTGAAAATTGATGCAGGAATCGAAATTGGAGTTAGAGGATTTTTCAAATCTGAACCTACAGAATCCCAAGACTCCGTTTTTATAACTTCTTCAGAAATAGCAAACCCTTACAAAGGTTTCTGGTTATTTGACACGTCTGAGGTCATCATTAGAAGATCTCGTATTGAACATGGAGGTGGATTAAGAGTTATTACACCAAAGTTCATTTTGGAGAATTCTGTCGTATCCAATAACCACAACTCAACAGGATCTTCAACAGGAGGCGCAATCACTTTTTCAAACGGAGAACCCATCGTACGAAATTCAGTTTTTGAAAACAACATTCATCCAGCTTTAGGATCTGCAGCCAATGCACGCGTGTATGCTATCATAGAAAACAATTATTTTTCGAATAATAATTTGACCAATAACAATCGTCCTCAAATCAATATGGGCCCATCAGGTGAAGATGGAGTTTTACGCATCCGTCATAACGAAGTGATTGGAAATCCAGAACATCATATGGTGGGTGGGATTGCCGTCGCAAGTTTAACTGGAATTCCAACCCAAATTGAAGTTCACAACAACATCGTTCGTGACAATCGATATGGCGTTACCGCAATCGGACCTGTTGGAGGAGAAATTATTGAAAATATACTAGAAAAGAACGATGCTGAAATTGATCCTATGAATGGAGGAAGCGGAATTTCTTTGTACAATACACAATCGATGAAAATTCGTGGGAACGAAATTCGCCAAAATTTATGGGGAATTACTGTAATCGGAACAGCCACCGCGGATCTGGGAACAACAGACGATCCAGGAAATAATATATTCAGCGAAAATGGAAATGGAGGTGAGATTTATGCATTGTATAATAATTCAACGAATTCTATTTCTGCTTTGCAAAATTGTTGGATTGAAGGCCAAGAATCAACTTATGAAGATGTCGAAAATGTCATTTTTCACCAAGTTGATGATCAAGGTTTAGGGCAAGTTAGTTTTGATCCTTTCCTTTGTGGAGAAGTAATGGGAATAGAAAATGAAGAATTAACTCCTTTCAAAATTTATCCAAATCCAACCAAGTCTAATCTGGTAGTAGATTCTTTGGAAAAAGGAATCATTCGAATTTATGATGTAAATGGAAAATTAGTGTTTACATCCAAGAAAGAATTAACAAAGCAACCAATTCAATTGAATTTGGAAAAAGGAATTTATTTAATTGAAATCCAATCAAATTCAACAAGATCAACACAAAAATTAATTATAAACTAAATAAAAAAAGCCGGAATTATTTCCGGCTTTTTTTTGATATCTTGTCCCGTCCTAAAATAAGTTGACACAAAATCGACTTATTATGAAAGAATTAAATTCCGAAAGGAACAAACGGACGCAACGAGATTATACTTTA